>JBASYJ010000077.1:0-9088 GCA_049277435.1 Prolixibacteraceae bacterium | reverse complement strand
TCCGACAAACTTTATTTCTGTATTTTTGCTCATGTTGTGATTTTGTGTGCAAAACAAATCTACAACTTGGGGCGAAACCTTCGGGGAGTAACCCCAATTTATTTTTTTACTCGTTCAGTAGTGATTTTATTTATTATTTACAATATATTTTTCCAAATGAACCAAAAGTACAGTATGTTGTAAATGCCATTAACCTGAAATGAATAATAAATACCTGGACTGTGAACAATCCGGGTATTTTTTTGCTCCTGTTTTTCGCGATTTTGAAAAAATGCCTCTGGAAGGCCCTATTTTACTTCCTGAGGTTTCAGGTGTTTATCCAGGAAAGCCAGCATCGAACGGTAAAAATCGAAGCGGTTTTCTTCGTTACGAAATCCATGTCCTTCATTATCTTTTACCAGATATTCAACTTCGATTCCCCGGTCGGTCAATGCTTTTACAATCTGATCAGATTCATCGATGTTGACCCGTGGATCGTTTTTACCCTGAGCCACAAAAAGCGGAGCCTGAATTTTATCCACTAAAAATACAGGCGAAACTTCGGCCAGCATCAAACTGTCTGACACCGGATTTCCCACCATTTCGTAAAGCATATCCAATTGTGGTTTCCAGTAAGGAGGAATGGTTTTCATGAAGGTGAACATGTTAGAAACTCCAACATAATCAACACCAGCAGCATACAAATCCGGAGTCAGGGTTAAACCGGCCAGGGTTGCATATCCGCCATAGCTTCCGCCATAAATGGCAACCCGTTTCGGATCGGCAATTCCCTGATCAATCAGCCATTTTACCCCATCCGAGATATCATCCTGCATAGTCCTTCCCCATTGTTTGAATGATTTTTCCAGAAATGCTTTTCCAAAACCTGTTGAACCACGGAAGTTCATTTGCAAAACGGCATATCCGTTATTTGCCAGAAATTGTACTTCAGAATTAAATCCCCAGTTATCGCGGGCCCACGGTCCTCCATGTGGATTAATGACCACCGGAAGATTTTTTGCTTCGTATCCTTTTGGTAAAGTCAGGTAACCGTGAATGGTCAGTCCATCGCGCGACTGATACGATACCGGAGTCATATCGCACAAATTATTTTCGTTAAGCCAGGGGCTTAAATCAGATAATTTGATCAATTCTTTTGATGTTTTGTCATAGAGGTAATAGGAACCACGGCTTTTATCGCTATACGTGCGAACCATAAATTTATCCTCAGCTTCATTTTCACTGCCGACTTTCACCAGGTATCCCGGTAATTTATCCTGAAGTTCTTTATGCATGGCTTCAGCATCGGCATCAAAAAAATGTTCTTTTTCCTTATCCGTTGTCCAGATAGCCGAAAGTAGTTTTTTATCTTTTCTCGAATAATTTACTTCTTCAACATCGGCTTCATCGGTTTCAAACAAAACCTCAACTTCTTTGCCCGCAGCCGGATCGAATGTGACCAACGCGGTTTTATCGCGGCCCAGGTTCGAAACAGAATAAAGCATTTTATTGTCGAACGTAAATAACTGTGGTGACATGGTTTCTTTGAAGCTGGTGGTCAGCACCGGTTTAAACTGTTCCTGTTCTGTTTCGCGGTAAAGCATGGTCTGATTCACGCCATCGGTGGCAAATGCAACACGAAGTTTACCGTCATGGTCGGTCATCCAGCCAACAATATTGCCCGGATTCTCGGCAAGCTGGCTCATTTCACCTGTTAAAACATTGAGTCTGAACGGATCAAAAACCTGAGGATTGCGCTGATTCAGGCCAATTATTATTTCTCCTTCCACATCCTTCAGGTCATCAATAAGTTGGGTGCGTACTTTTTCAAATACAGTTAATCCTTTCAAATCGGAACCATCGGTATTCACACCGTACAATTGGAAGTTTTCATCACCACCGGTATCTTTCAGAAACAAGATCCGGTTATTTCCTTTCCAGAGATATCCGGCAATATCCCGTGCAGTTTCTGAAGTGATTCGAACTGCAGAGTCAGCCCCAACTTTTTGAATAAATACATTTAAACGAGATTCCCAGGGAGCCAGAAATGAAAAATATTCCCCGTTAGGAGAAAGTCGGAAGGCCGTTTTTTCTGGATTTCGGAAGAAATCTTCCATCGGAATAGAAGGTGCTTTTTTCAGGGCTGGCTGACAGGCCACAAAACCCAGAAAGAGAACGAAAACAATAAAATACCGATTCATAGAGTTAAAATTTTAGTTAATAAAAACATAGTATTTCTTTATTCTGAACATGATTGGTTCCAAACTCTTACAAGTTAAGGAATACTGACGAGATAACCATAAGAATATAAGTTTGATAAACTTGTTATATAAAATGCAAAAACACCATAAAAACCCATTTAAATGAACAATTGTTACAAATAGAATTATTTAACTTTATTCAGTAAACATTTCCCGGCCAGTTAAGTTTTATACTGAAACATTTTTCCAGTGCCAGTAAAAGCAAAAATACCTGTCATGATTGTTACCGGATTCCTTGGCTCCGGAAAGACGACTTTAATCAACAACCTGTTAATGCGCAACAAGGATGTAAAAATAGGCTTAATCGAAAACGAATTCGGTGAGATATCCATTGACGCCAGATTAATTGCAGATTACAAACCTGAAAGTATTCTGGAATTAAACAACGGCTGTATTTGCTGCAGTATTTTCAATGAATTCTCGATGGCACTTCAGGAACTCATAAAAAAACATGATCATCTGGAACAACTGATCATCGAAACGACAGGCCTAGCAGATCCCGGTCCAATCATTGAACCATTCTTTCAGGATAATGACCTTAAAAATTTATTTGAATTGAGCGGAACAGTTTGCCTGGTTGATTCTCAAAATTTCAACAGTCAGATCGAAGGATTTGAGCAGCAGAAACAAATTATCCTTAGTGACATGATTGTAATCAACAAGGTAAACCAAATCACCTTCCACCAACTGGAAGGAATCAGAAAAAAAATCGAATACCTGAATAAAACGGCAATTGTTACTGAAACAAATTATGCTCACATCGATGGACCACAGCTTCATATTCTGCAAGCTCAACTTCAGGACGAATTCATCAGGAAAATCAAAAGGCCATTCATCAGCGAAGGTGATACAGTCAGATACCACAGTTTCACGATCCGTTTTACAGGAAATATAAACGAGAACCTTTTCAGGGAATGGTTTTATTATTTTGCATCACTTCACCGAAAAAACATATACCGCATCAAAGGAATTGTTGTATTTGAAGACAACCCGCTGCTCGGAATTGTGCAGGCTGTCGGGGGAAATATTTCGATTACGGAAGGATCGGTTTTGAATCCGTATGAACCGCTTGAAAACATCCTGGTTTTTATCGGAAGGGATATCAGTAAATATGAGATTGAAAAAGAGGTTCAACAGTTCTTATTTGAGAAAAACTAGCCAGACCGGCAAACTCAGTAAAGCCAGCAGTGTGCTTGCCACAACAACCCTGGAAGCAAATTGTGTATTCAGGTTATATCTCAGGCTTAGTGCATATGGGGTGAGGCCCAAAGGCATTGCAGCTTCCAGAATCCAGGCCCGGCTTGTTGATGTTTGAATAAAATTTCCGGAGATCAGGAAAAACAACCAGGGAACAACAAATAAAATGATCAGACTGAAAGCCATTACCGGAATCCAATCAGTCAGTTTTCCCAGCGGATGACGGCCAACAAATAATCCCAGTGAAAAAAGAACTACACCGGTAACCGAAGCTGCCATTAAATCCAATCCTGAAAGTATAATTTTAGGAACTTCGAAATGCGTAAATGCGATGGTGACTCCAATAAAAACAGCAATCAGCATCGGATTTTTCAACAAATTAAAAACTAGTTGTGAAACCTTGATTTTTTCATCGCCATAATATTCAACCATAAAAATCCCAAGGGTAAATAGCCAGAATAGATATACCGATGAAATCATCGTAGCTTCGGGCAAAATCTGATCACCAAATGCACTTCGTAAAACCGGGATCCCCAGGTATGCCACGTTTCCGAACGACATTGCCAGAAACAAGGTACGCCGCATTCGATTATCCAGTTTCAGGATCGCCGAAATGGGTAAAACAATCAGAATGGAGAAAACCAGGCGGGCCGAATTCCAGAGAATCAGATTTCCGTATAATTGAAAATCCCACTGAAGTCGAGACAAAGCCACCAGAATCAAGGCAGGAAATCCTATCCAGAGCGCATAATTATTCATTACTTCCAGCCATTTATTATCAACCGATTTATTGCGGCTAACAATCATACCGGCAAAAATCACCAAAAACAGTGGAATTATAGATTGAATAGCTGTGATGAATGAGCCCATAAAAATTTCTTTCTTTTGAAAATTCGCAAAGACGCGCTGCCGTGCGTCTGATTCATCTTTTTTTTTGGGGGATAAAGACGCGCTGCCGTGCGTCTTTACAAATAGACATTATCTGTAATAATCACACACTACCATACATCCCGGCAACATGTGCACAATCAGTTTTAATGTCATCGGGTACATCACGACATTCCTTTTTTTTATAACGAATCGTTATAAATCCAAGTGTCCGTTTGCAGTATACGGATCGGTAACAAAAGGACGAACATCGGTTAGCAGCATTCCGGCAGTTTGAGCAGCCTGCATGCCCAATTCACCATCTTCAAAAACCTGGCAATACTGCGGATCAACTTTCATCAGTTCGGCGCATTTCAGAAATGTTTCGGGTTGGGGTTTATGCCTGCTTACATCATCGGCGGTAACAATACAATCAAAAAAATGATCGATCTCCAGTTCTTTCATTTGCAGCATCGCACTTGTTCGGCTGGCCCCGGTTCCCACGGCCATCGGAATTTTTCCATGTGCACTTTTCATCAGGTTTATCACGGCATCGTGTGGCCTGATCCGGTTGATATTCCGCCAAAACTCCTGCTGCTTTAATACAACAAGTTCTTCAGCATCAATTTCCAGATTTTGCTCTTTTTTTATTCGCTCCGCGAAACTGATGGTTGGCGCACCGGTCATTTCAACCAGGATGCGTTCATCGAAGGTACAGTTCAGTTTATCACACACAGCATGCCAGCTGGCAATATGCACAGGCAGCGAATCAGAAAGTGTTCCGTCCAGATCAAAAATCAAGGCTTTTGTCCCCGGATATATTTCAAGTTTCATCGTATTCAACTTTTAGTTTCGATCAGAAAAGCTATTTACAAATCGGATCTGATAATGTTCAATTTTGAAGCAGCAAAATTAGTAAACTTTTACACCAACTTTCCATTTCCATTTTTTGCCGCTTAGATATGCAATTCCTTAATTTTGAATTAACATACCTGTTTTGTGCAATCAATTAATTAAGAATTGGACCGCAATGAAATATCAACAGTTAATTCAACGATGATTGTAAGGAAAAAAAATCTTTAAGTGACCGAAATCGTTTAATTTCGAACCCAATTAATAATTAAAAAAAACTACAGCGAATTGCTTGTCAAACAAATAAAATTTCTCATTTTTGCATACCTACCAGTTCATACCAGTAGGTAAACAATATTGCCACATTTCTAACTTAAATCAATTCGTATGAAGTATTTACTCTTTTTTGCTTTTGCAACTTTGGTAACAACATCCTCGTGCAAAAATAAATACAAAGATGTGCCTTTCGAAGAAAAGACACCACACGACTGGGAAAATCCTGCTGTAAATTCCATCAACAAAGAAGAACCGCGTGCTTATTTTGTTCCCTTTGCAACAGTGGAACAAGCCATGCAAAGCGACATTTTCAAATCACCACTGATTCAGTCATTAAACGGTACCTGGCAGTTTCACCTGTCACACACTCCCTACGAACGTCCGTTTTATTTTTTCAAAGACGATTATGACACTGGCGATTGGACGACCATTAAAGTTCCGGCGAACTGGGAAATGCATGGATTTGATGTGCCGATTTACACCAATGTAGCCTATCCACACGAAGCAACACCCCCAACTATTCAAAAACATTACAATCCTGTAGGTTCATACAAACGTACCTTTACTATTCCTGAAGACTGGAACGGACAGGAAATCATCCTGCATTTCGGAGCTGTAAGTTCGGCCATGTACGTTTGGGTAAACGAGCAACAGGTTGGTTACAGCGAAGACAGCAAGACTCCGGCCGAATTCAACATTACCAAATACCTGAAAAAAGGAACCAACTCGCTGGCTGTTGAAGTTTACCGCTGGTGTGATGGAAGTTATCTCGAAGACCAGGATTTCTGGCGGTTAAGCGGAATGACCCGTGATGTGTACCTGATGGCCCGCAATCCGCAACACATCCGCGATTTCAGGATTTCATCACCCTTAGTCAACAATTATCAGGATGGAGATCTGAATCTTGAAGTTGAAGTGGTTAATTCGTCACCAAACACTCCTTCAGTTATTCTTGAAGCAGTTTTACTTGATGGCGAAGACAAGGTTGCCGAAATGAATCAAACAGTTCAAACTGCCGGGCAGCCGGTAAAAATAAATCTGCAGGCTTTGGTGCAGGCTGCCAAACCCTGGTCAGCCGAAAGTCCAAATTTGTACCAGTTAATAATTACCCTGAAAGACGAATCCGGAAAAATTTTTGAAGTCATTCGTCAGGAGGTTGGTTTCCGGACCGTTGAAATTAAAAATGCGCAGTTACTGGTCAATGGCGTGGCGATCAATGTTAAAGGTGTCGATATTCACGAACACAACGATACGACTGGCCACGTTCAGGATGAAACGACCATGCTGAAAGATATTTTCCTGATGAAATCGCACAACATCAATGCGGTTCGCACTTCACATTATCCTGAACCTGAACGCTGGTACGAACTGTGCAACCAGTATGGTATTTTCCTGGTCGATGAAGCGAACATCGAATCACACGGAATGGGATACGGACCAAAATCACTGGCGAAGGATCCCGTCTGGAAAGAATCACATTTGTACCGGACCCGAAACATGTTCGAACGCGATAAAAACCAACCTTCAGTAATCATCTGGTCGTTGGGCAACGAAGCCGGAAATGGTGTAAATTTCGAAGCAACTTATGCTTACCTGAAATCGGTTGATCAAAGCCGTCCGGTTCAGTACGAGCAGGCTCACGGTGGTGATAATACTGACATTGTTTGCCCGATGTATGCACGGATCAAAAACATGGAAGATTATGCGAAAGGCAAACCGACAAAACCATACATTCAATGTGAATATGCCCATGCCATGGGAAACAGTGTTGGAAACCTTCAGGATTACTGGGATGTCATTGAAAAATATCCGTCATTACAGGGCGGTTTCATCTGGGACTGGGTCGATCAGGGAATCCTGACCAAAGATTCGGCTGGAAATAAATTCTGGGCTTATGGTGGTGATCTGGGTGGCGACACCATTCAGAACGATGGTAATTTCTGTCTGAATGGAATTATTAATCCGGATAGAACAATAAAACCAGCACTCATCGAAGTTGGAAAAGTATACCAGAATATTGGCTTCAAAGCAGCAAACCTGAATGCCGGAGAAATTGAAATTATCAACAAATATTCGTTCACCAATTTAGCTGAATTTGATTTTAGCTGGGAAGTGGTTGCTGATGGTCAGGTTCTGAAATCAGGTAAAATTTCGGATTTGGAACTGGCACCAAATACAAGCAAGAAAATTAAACTGGATCTCGCAATCGATGTACTGCCGGCAACAGAATATTTTCTGAATATTTCGGCAACACTAAAAAATGCAAAAGGAATTTTACCTGCAGGAACCAAACTGGCCTACGAACAACTTCAACTGCCTTTGATGAAAACTGCCGTTCCGGTTTCATTAAAAAGTTTGCCCGCGTTAAGCATAAAAAAAGAAAACAGTATGCTGATTGTCGAAGGAAACGGATTTAGAATTAGTTTCAGCAGCCAGGATGCTTCGTTAAAAAGTTATGTCCTTGATGGAAAAGAACTGCTGCTTGCCGGACCTGTTCCAAACTTCTGGCGTGCCCCAATCGACAATGACTTTGGAAACGGACTGGATAAACGCAGCCGTGTCTGGAGAAAAGCAGGAGAACAAAAAACGATCAAATCGGCAACAGTAAAACAACCTGAAACACAAGAAATATACGACCTGACAGATGTGGCACAGGTTCCCAAAATGCTTACAGCTACGGCCAAACAAGTTGGGAACGAGGTCATCGTAAACTTCGATTTTGATTTGAACAATACAAAAAAACAGGCAATAGCCAATTACAAAGCAAATTATACTGTATTAGGCAATGGTGAAATCATTGTAAACAACAGTTTCAAAATGCTGCAGGATACATTGCCCGAAATCGTACGTTTTGGTGTGAATCTGGTGATGCCACGCGAATTTGACCAGATGAGCTGGCTGGGTCGCGGACCACACGAATCATATCAGGACCGCAAAACCAGTGCACTGGTTGGTTTATATTCAGGAGCAGTGGCCGATCAATATTTTGCTTACATCCGTCCGCAGGAAAACGGAAATAAAACCGATGTTCGATGGATGACCATTACCAACAAAGAAGGACTGGGATTTGAATTTATCGGAATGCCTTTGATTTCGGCAAGTGCCAGCCATCAGATCATGGAAGATTACGAATCGCCTGACCGTACCGACGGCCGTGTTCGCGAAGGACAGAAAATGATTCGCAGACACACAACAGACGTTAAAGACCGGGACCTGACTTCGGTAAACATCGACTACAAACAACAGGGAGTTGGCGGCGACGACAGCTGGGGAGCCTGGACTCATGATGAATATCGACTGAAAGAAAAATCATACACGTATTCATTCCGGATTAGCCCATTGAGAACAGGTGAAAAACCGGTTGAAAAAGCGAAAACAACCTACAAATAGAAGTTTTAAAGTTAAGTGTGATAGATAATTAATTGTGACGGGCGGGGAATTCCGAAAGGGGTTTCCCGCTTTTTTTCATTACAGAATATCCAAATTCACACAGATTTTGCTTCTTGTTTTTAACCTTTGAGGTTTGAACAACGAAAATTCAATTAGTAAATGCGAATTTTTAATATGATAGATTACAAGAATGCTGATGATTATTCGTTGTTGAAGTCGGGAAATAACTTTTAGCATAGCGTTAAGAAAGTTATTCTCGCCATCAA
>JBASYJ010000076.1:0-2770 GCA_049277435.1 Prolixibacteraceae bacterium | reverse complement strand
CCAAGGCAATCGGAATGAATTTCTCTGGCTTCGTGAATCACGAATTAAAAACACAAAGCCAGAGAAATGTTGCTAACCCCTTAACTTCCGCTATGTTTTATATGAGAAATTAGCCAAACTCAAGAGTGAGGGCTTCACTTTAAGTGAAACCCTCACTATATAATGTACAAACTAGACTGATATACTTATTTATCAAAAACATTCCATAAATTTATAGTTTAGTAAAAAGTAAAACAGTATAGAAATGAACGACTTGTATTTAATTGGTAATGGCTTCGATTTGGCTCATGGATTGGAGACTTCCTACAATGATTTTTTGTTGTGGTATTTGAAAAAAGCTATTACAGGAACTAACCAACAATATTATTTTGAGGATGATTTATTGGAAATTAAAGGTGATGCCTTATGTCATTTAAAAAAAGATCATAAATCAATTAAACAAGTCCTCAATATTTTTAATCAACAAGGTCTATCTATTAATTATAAACATGATTTTTTCAAAAAGATAATAAAAAATTATAGCGGTAATAAATGGGTTGATATTGAATATGAATACTATTTGGCACTGATTGATCTTTACAAAAGGTTAGAAAGAACAGGTTTGTCAAATGATAATAATATTGATAAAGAGTTAGAAAGTTTAAATAATTGTTTTGGTCTAATAATGAAAAAATTGAAAGAATATCTTTCCAATATTGATATCCAAAGCGTGAGGGGACATAAGTTGATTGGAAATATTTTAACTGAAAATACAGGGACAGAGAGGACAGAGAGAAATGATTTAGAAAGGAATGTTGGAGAGAAACTGTTTCTAAATTTCAACTATACTTCAACTTTAGATCTTTATTCTGAAGAATTCAGTTTTTTCCCAAGTGATAAAATATACATACACGGAAAATTAAATAATCCGGATAATCCAATCATTTTTGGATATGGTGATGAAATAGATCCTCATTATGAAAAAATTGAAAATTTAAATAATAATGAGTTTTTGAAAAACATTAAATCTTTCAGCTACTTTAAAACTGATAATTATCAAAAGATAATTCGCTTTATTGAAGGAACTGGCAGAGAATTTACTGTCAAAATTTTAGGTCATTCTTGTGGTTTGTCAGACCGAATACTTTTGAATACCATATTTGAACATCCAAATTGCAAGCATATAAAGATTTTTCATTACGAAAAAAGCCCAGATGAAAATGACTATTTTGAAAAAACACAGGAAATTTCCAGACATTTTAAGGCATCTAGTAAAGGCGAAATGAGAATGAAAATTGTTCCATTCGATAGGAACAGCGCTTTGCCTCAAAACCTAAAAGATAATTGATTTGATGAACTCAAGTCGTCAGATCAAAATACTAAAGCCGCTCCCCATTTCAGGAAAGCGGCTTTTTATTTTGGGAAGTCAGGGCTTCACTTTAAGTGAAACCCTGACTTAGAAATGCTTTTAAACCACGTAAGTCCGTGAAGTTGTGTCGCCACCTCTTCCGGTCCAGTTGGTGTGGAAAAACTCGCCACGAGGTTTGTCAACACGTTCGTAGGTGTGAGCACCAAAATAGTCGCGCTGAGCCTGTAACAGGTTCGCTGGCAAACGTTCGCTGCGGAACCCGTCGAAATAGCAAAGTGCTGAAGTCAATGCAGGAACAGGAATTCCGTTGGTTAATGCAGTTGAGCAAACACGACGCCATCCGGCCTGTGCTTTTTCAACCACTTCTTTAAAATATGGTGCAAACAACAGGTTTGGCAATTCAGGATTTACATCGAATGCTTTTTTGATGTCGCCCAGGAAGCGTGAACGGATGATGCAACCACCACGCCACATCAATGCGATACCGCCATAATTCAGGTTCCAGCCGTATTCTTTGGCTGCTTCCATCATCAGGTTATAACCCTGCGCGTACGAAATGATTTTCGCACCGAATAAAGCATCTTTCAGATCAGCAATCATCTGAGCTTTATCAATAGTTTTGTCAACAGCAGGACCGCTGATGACTTTCGAAGCTTCAACACGCAGGTCTTTCTGAGCCGACAAGCAACGGGCAAATACCGATTCGCCAATTAAAGTCAGTGGAATTCCAAGATCAAGAGCCGAAACACCTGTCCATTTACCAGTACCTTTTTGTCCGGCTGTGTCGAGGATTTTTTCAACCATTGGCTGACCATCCTCATCTTTGTAACCCAGAATGTCGCGGGTAATTTCAATCAGGTACGAATCGAGGTCACCTTCGTTGTAGGTTTTAAATACTTCGTGCATCTCGTCAGCGTTCATGCCCAACATGTCTTTCATCACCTGATAGGCTTCGCAGATAATCTGCATGTCGCCGTATTCGATTCCGTTGTGTACCATTTTTACAAAGTGACCGGCACCACCTTCGCCAACCCAGTCGCAGCAAGGTGAACCATCTTCCACTTTAGCCGAAATAGCCTGAAAAATATCTTTAACTGCTGGCCATGCAGCTGGTGATCCGCCAGGCATGATTGAAGGTCCGAGTAAAGCGCCTTCTTCACCACCCGAAACACCGGTTCCAATGAAAAGCAATCCTTTGCTTTCAACGTATTTCGCGCGACGAATCGTGTCAGGAAAATGAGAGTTTCCACCATCGATAATAATGTCGCCTTCTTCCAGATGAGGAATAATTAGCTCAATAAAATCATCCACCGGTTTTCCTGCTTTTACCAGCATCATCACTTTGCGTGGTTTTTCCAAAGAATCACATAATTCTTTGATTGAATGTGCACCGATGAAGTTTTTTCCGGCGCCGCGACCAGC
>JBASYJ010000075.1:0-19225 GCA_049277435.1 Prolixibacteraceae bacterium | reverse complement strand
GGATTAGGCAATCGAGGCCAAACCTTCAATTTCAACCAGCAATTCTGGCCGGCAGATATCAGCAACAACAAACACCACCGGTATTTCCGGGAAGAATTTTTCACAAACCATTTTTACACGATCCAGGTCATTTTTAAACTTTACATACACCCTCAGGAAATTCAACTCCGCTTTTTCATCTCCGGAAATGCCATATTTTCGTAGGTTTTCCGAACCGATCAGGCTCAGAATATTCCGGATGGTCATTTCAGTTTGCACCTCAACCGAAAAATCGGATGTACTTTCCTGTCCTTTAATTGCAGCTGTTCCTGAAACAAAAATCAACTTTTCTTCCGGAGTGATGAGGATTTTGGCCCGCTCGAATTTGGGTGTTGTGCAACGAAAATCGTTCATCGTATTGTTTTCGGCCAATACCTCTATTGAGTAGTTGTACGCGTCAAACTGAACCGGACTTTTGATTCCGATAATCGAGTTATCCTGTTTCAGTTTCACGGCGATAAAATCGATGCCGACGCCGCCAAAATCCATTCCGATGCCGGTTGCGGCCGGGAAACCATATTTAAAAACTGCGGTCTGATAATATTTTGAGCGGACATCGTTAAAAATCTGGTAGTGCTGGCTGCACGAATCGCCGTGATTTACATTTTCGGTGATTTGTTCGATGTAGTTCCATTGGCGGACAATGTTCGAAAAATCCATTTCTTCGGCCGAAAGAATATGCTGCAGTTCGGTAAAAGCCTTGATGCTTTGATTCAGCACATGCCCCGGTGCTTCAGTTTTACCCAGGTCCGATGCAACAACCATTTTCATTTCACTGGTTTCGTAAACCAGCCAGGCCGATTCTTCATTTTTCCTGAAACCAAGTTCAGCACCATTCTGTGTGTCGGTAAAATTAATTTCAAGCAAGAGCGAATCCTTTTCCGGACTTTGAGAAATAACCGAAGTCGGTGGTAAAGGATTGAAATGCCTGTTCGCACAATTCATTAATTGCTGTTTGGATTGCGCAAATTCTGAATAATTATCGGCTGCAATAAACAAGGTCTGTTTCAATACCGATCTTCCGGACTTGCCCGCTGCTGATGAAACCGATTCAAATTGCTGATAACAATCCATTAACTTTTCGCAAAGCGATATACCCGATTGCGGCGTAAAACAACGCGTTTTGAAAAATAATTCAGTTTTAACAGGATAAGCCATCGAAGCTTTTTTAAGTAGGTCACTCGTATCAGGCCGTAAAAATATAAAAATATCGTTTTAATGCAGATGACTTAAAATCTAAAACAGAAATCCTCCTGAAAGCGTAACCAACAAAAACTGATGAAGTAAACATGAACTGAATTAATTCTGAGTCTGAAAATCGAAATTGGCAGTCATTTGAAACGCGTTTCAGAAAATGTTTCCTACCTTCAACTAAAATTTAACAATACATTAAATGGCCAAAAAGAAGAAAATTAAACAAGCCAAACTGGTTGAAAATTTCAACAAACCAAAGCTTAAAAATGCCATCCTGAACGTTTTTTACGATTATCCGGAACGAACATACAACTACAAACAAATTGCAGAGCTCCTCAAAATTAAAGATCCTGAAATAACGAAACTGACTTATGTGGTTCTGGAGGAGCTTAAAGACGATGAAACTCTTTACAGTGTTCAGCGCGGAAAATACAAATTAAAAGCCCGAAGCGGAACCATCACAGGAAAAGTTGAAATGCAGCCTCAGGGTTTTGCATACATCGTTTCCGAAGAAATTGAAAAACCAATCCTGGTTTCGAGCAAAAACCTGAACCATGCCATGGAGGGCGATAAGGTAAAGGTTCATTTGTACGCGATGAACAAGAAACAACAACCCGAAGGCGAGGTTGTCGAGATTGTGGAACGTGCCAAATCAACTTTTGTCGGAACTGTCTCCAAATCGAAAAATTACGCATTTTTCATTCCCTCAGGAAAAGCCGGCTTCGATATTTTTATTCCGAATGAAAAACTGAACGGCGCCAAAGATGGCCAGAAAGCTATTGCTAAAATTCTGGAATGGCCTGCCCGGGCTAAAAATCCATTCGGCGAAATCATTGAAGTACTGGGCGATGTGGGCGATAACAATGCCGAGATGCACGCCATCCTGGCCGAATATGATTTGCCTTTACGTTTTCCTGAAAATGTACTGAAAGCCGCGGAGAAAATTCCGGATGAAATTGATGAACAGGAAATTCTCCGGCGAAGAGACCTGCGCGATGTGACCACTTTTACGATCGATCCGGCGGATGCCAAGGATTTCGACGATGCCTTATCGCTCCGGAAACTCGAGAATGGTTTCTGGGAAGTGGGTGTTCACATTGCCGATGTTTCGCATTACGTCAACCCCGGAACGATCCTCGACGATGAAGCCTTGAACCGGGCCACTTCGGTTTACCTGGTCGACCGGGTAGTTCCGATGCTTCCGGAGAAACTTTCGAACGGGGTTTGCTCCCTGCGCCCCAACGAAGACAAACTTTGCTTTTCAGCCATTTTCCAGTTAAACAATGAGGCTGAAATCCAGAAGGAATGGTTTGGCCGCACCGTGATTCATTCGGACAAACGATTTGCCTATGAAGATGCCCAGGCCATTATCGAAACCGGTGAAGGTGAACTGAAAGAAGAAGTTCTGACCCTTCATGATCTGGCCGTTAAACTGCGGACAGCCCGTTTCAAAAAGGGCTCACTCGGTTTCGAACGTATTGAGGTGAAGTTTAACATCGATGAAAATGGCAAACCACTTTCGGTTTACTTTAAGGAAGCCAAAGAAAGTAACCAGTTGGTTGAAGAATTTATGTTGCTGGCCAACAAACGGGTGGCCGAATTCATCGGCAATCCTCCGGATAAAAAATCGGCCCGGACCTTTGTTTACCGGATTCACGACAAGCCAGATCCTGAAAAACTGATGAATTTTAATCACTTCATTCACAAGTTTGGATACGTTCTTCAGTTGGGAACTCCGGGGCAGATCTCGAAATCGATGAACCAGCTCATGGTGAATGTTCGCGGAAAAAATGAGCAGAATGTAGTGGAATCGCTCGCCATCCGCACCATGGCCAAAGCCGCTTATTCGACCAGGAACATTGGTCATTACGGACTATCGTTCGAATTCTATACCCATTTCACTTCGCCAATCCGGCGCTATCCCGATGTGATGGTTCACCGTCTTTTGGAACGATACCTCGATGGAGGCAAATCGGTTCCGGCGCAAAAATGGGAAGACATGTGCAAACATTCGTCGGACATGGAAAACAAGGCTGCCAACGCCGAACGGTCTTCCATCAAATACAAGCAGGTTGAATTCATGATGGATAAAATTGGTCAGGAATTCGACGGGGTAATTTCAGGAGTAACGAACTGGGGTTTGTATGTCGAGCTTGAAAATAAATGTGAGGGCATGATTTCGATTAATTCGCTGGACGATGATTTTTATATCTTCGATGAAAAAAATTACTGTTTAGTGGGAAGACATTCGCACCGGAAGTTTCAGCTTGGAGATGAAGTTAAAATTGAAATTACACGAGCCAATCTGGAGAAAAAACAACTCGATTTCCGTTTGATAAAACAAAAATATTCTAAGTAACCGGATACTTTTTTTTAGCATTTCGTAAAAAAACAAAGCTAATGTTATCAATTTTAGAAAATGTAGAGTTTCTTTGTAACATTGTGAGGGTCTCCTCGTGTTGAATAAACATCAAATTTTAACGACTGAAATAAATAACTGGTTATGGCGATGAACATGGAAAATGGGTCAAACAAGAAAGATGCGAACAGAGAAAGCATCCTGAAAATTGCCCAGGAAATATTCAGCAAATACGGCTACAAAAAAACAACACTCGACGATATTGCAAACGCTGTACGAAAAGGTAAAAGCTCATTGTATTATTACTTTACAAGCAAAGAGGACCTTTTTCAGGAAGTTATTCAGAAAGAAGTTGACATTCTTCGCCGGGAGCTCGAAATTGTTGTAAACCGCAATACCGATCCGGTGGATAAACTCCGGGACTATATTTTAACCAAACTGACGACTTTCCGGGGAATGGCTAATTTTTACAATGCCCTCGAAAATGATGTCACTGCCATTGAGTTTATCGAAAACATCAAACACCGGCATCAGCAGGAAGAAATCAGGATGATTAAACGTATTTTAATCGAAGGTGTGCGCAAAAATATCTTCGAAGTTTATGACCTGACGCTTGCCGCCACCGGGATCACCACGGCTATCAAAGGCCTTGAAATGCCGTTGGCTGCAGGTGATTACAGCAAAGTGAACCTCGAGCAAAGTGTCGACAACATTGTGAAGATTCTTTGCTACGGAGTGATGAAAAGATAATTCAGGAAAAAACTCAAATCTGCATATGAACCGGCTAATTGCCGGTTTTTTTGTGCATAAAAAAACCCGCCTGCTTGCACAGACGGGTAAAACTAATATCACTTGCGTTTTGAGTTGCAGCAGTTCTAAGGTTACAACTCAATTGTTTTTCCATTGTAGAAATCCAGAATTTTAGTCCTGAATATATATTCATATTTGGCCTGAAGCAAATCGCTTTGAGCTGCAGACAGATTATTCTTGCTCTGGTTGTATTCCACCGAGTTAATCATTCCGACGTTAAACTTTTCTTCGGTATAGCGGAAAGCCTCTTTCGACGAAACAACTGTTTTCTGATTGGCAACATACCTCTTAAATGCGGCTAAAGCATTGGTGTAAGCCTGTTCAATCTCCTTCCGGAGCAGGTTTTTGGTATTCTGAAGGGTAAGTTCTGAGTTTTCGAGCTGAATCTGTGAATTGCTCACCCCGGTGCGTGCCTGATACCGGTTGAAAATCGGAATATTCAGTGAGGCTCCGAAACCATACCGTTCGTTGCTTTTCATCTGATCGCCAAAGGTAATTTTATCTCCGGTGCCGTATGGCGGATCGGGATATTTATACTTGTTGTTGTAAAAGTTGTAGTAGTTGCCACCTAACGATAAAGTCGGCATCAGGTTTCCTTTTGCAATGAGCAACTGCTTGCGGGCGCTTTCGAGTTTAAATTCGGCGCCTTTAACAGCGGGACGAAGCTGAACGGCATTGCGGAATACATCCATCGAATTTAAAAGGCTCATGTTTGCACCAACTTCAGGAAGAACCGGTTTTTCGATTTTGAAACTTTCAGTCGACGGCAGTTCGAGCAACTGATAAAGTGACAGATAAGCCAATTGCAAACGGTTCTGTGCATTCACTACGCTCAATTCTTCACGGGCATACTGGGCTTCGATTTCGAGCAAACTTCCTTTGGCCAGACTTCCGGCTTCCACCAGTTTGTTGGTTCGATCGATCTGTAACTGTGTTATTTTCAGGAGATCTTCGGCAACAATTTGAAGCTCTTCGGCAAAAAGAATTTCAAGGTACGAAGCCGCGATATTCAGCATCATATCGTCTTTGGCTTTTTGCATTTCTTCCAGACTGGCTTTGAGATCCAACTCGGCCATCTTAACCGAATTTTTCAGGATAAAACCATTCCAGACCGTAACATTCGAACTTAAACTTCCTGAAGTGGAATTCGAGTTTATATCCAGGTAAGTATTATCCGAGCCAAGAGTTCTTCCATAATTCATGTTGTTCTGAAATCCCGCATTCAGGTTCGGTAAGCGGTTAAACTTAGCCTGATCAAGCTGATTGTTGTAGTATTGGGAGTTCAGGACCTGTTGCTTGATCTGAATGTTGTTCTGAAGTGCATAATCTATACATTTTTGCAGCGACCAGGTTCCCTGTGCGCTGGCACTGGTGAGAACGGCAAACAACAAAGCTGCGGTAATCAGGCTGTATATTCGTTTCATTCGGGTAATTTTAGTATTATTTTGTTTAGTATTTAAAATCAAAAGTACAGATTTAAACTAAATCACTGTTATTCAAGTCATGCGAATAAACATTATTTAAGCTTTTTTCTTTTCTTCTTCCTTAGCTTTCTTCGGATCAATTTTCTCACCTTTCACTTTATCGGTTTTTGCCAAACCTTCTGTCACTTCAATATTTATTCCGTCGGAAATGCCGGTTTTTACCATTCGTTTCTCAAATACCTGCGGTGTTGCTGTTTCAACTTCGACAAACGAAGAGTCCTTTTCGAATTTCAGCATTCCTTCAGGAATAACCAACACACTGTCTTTTTTCTCCAGAACGATGTTTGCATTGGCACTGTACCCGGCCCGGATAAACTGGTTTTCCTTCAGGACCACATTGGCTTTGATTTCGAACTGGATGGCTCCGTTTTCCTCCTTGCCTTTTGGTGAAATGTATTCCAGAATGGCACCAAATTTATCCTTTTCAATCGCTCCGATTTCAAGTTCGATGTTCATGCCTTCCTTGATTTTTCCAACCTCGGTTTCGTCGACCTTTCCCTTGAAAATCATATCCTGCATGTCGGCCACTGTTGCAATGGTTGTTCCGTTGTTGAAGGTATTCGACTGGATTACCGAGTTGCCTTCCTTGACCGGAACATCGAGCACCATTCCGTTTACTGTTGAACGCACAAGCGTATTAGTAGCACTTGCTGCCTTTTTTGTTACACCATTCTTAATTAATTCCAGATTATTTTCTGCTGCCGACAATTCTTCGCGTGAAGAATCGTAG
This sequence comes from Prolixibacteraceae bacterium, assembly GCA_049277435.1. Taxonomy (GTDB): domain Bacteria; phylum Bacteroidota; class Bacteroidia; order Bacteroidales; family Prolixibacteraceae; genus Aquipluma. The sequence continues at coordinate 12,609 of JBASYJ010000075.1, read as the reverse complement.
CTCACCTTGGCATTTTTATACTCTTCGTATGAAATTACTTTTTGATCAAACAATTTCTGCTGACGGTCGTAATCGATTTTTGCATCCTCGAAACCTAATTTGGCCCGGTTCAGCCGTGTCTCGGCATTGTTCAGGTTCACCATATCCGGAATGATCTTGATTTTTGCTATCACCTGATCTTTTTTTACAAAATCGCCGGCAACAATATATAATTCATCAATAATTCCTGAAACCTGAGGAACAATGTCGATTTCCTTGCGTGGTACCACTGATCCGGTAGCAACCGTCTTGCGAACCACGTTGGAGATAAACGGACTTTTGGTTTCGAATACTTCAGGAGCTTTTTTCGATTTGGTATAGAGGAAATAAATGGTTCCTGCAAAAATACCGACCAGGATAACGATTCCCAGCATTTTAAAAAATTTCTTCATGATTTCGGTTTTTATGTATTTCTGTTTTCTGTTGTTATTTAGTCATAGTTTTTTGTTTCTGTGAACCGGCTATTCGTCACGGATGGCATCTATTGGCTTGATGCTGACCGCTCTTTTAGCCGGGATAAGACCAGCAATGATACCAGCAACTACAAGTACTGCCAGAGCAGAGAGCGCCATAGTGAGATTAATCTCCGGATTCCGGAAGAATAATTCATCACCGCCACGAATTAGTATCTGATTTAAAAGTTCAAGCACTCCTACACCAAGAGATAATCCGATATACCCGGCCATTACAGTCAGGAAGACGCTTTCGGCAACAATGTGTTTAATTACCGTTCCCGGAGTAGCTCCAATGGCTCGTTGAATACCGATTTCCTGAGTCCGCTCCTTGATGATGACCAACATGATATTGCTCACTCCAATAACTCCGGCCAAAAGTGTTCCGATTCCAACAATCCAAGTCAGACCCTGAATGCCAAGAAACAAAGCATTGAATTTCACGAATTCTTTTTCGATGTTAAATGATCCGATGGCCTGCTGATCGTCAGGAGCAATTTTATGCCGGTCTTTAAGTATGGTTTTTAATTTTTCCTCGAGTTCGCTTACTTTAGTTCCAGGTTTTGAGGTTACCGAAAAGAAATAAACCCGGTTGCCGTAATTATATGCTTTCCGCATGGTGGTAAAAGGGATAATAATGGTTTCCTCTTTCTTTCCTCCGCCAATATTGATGCGTGTTTCAGCATGAATAACGCCTACTACCTGAAAATATACTCCGCTGATTTTTAGGTACTGGCCTATCGGATCTTCATCTTTTCCAAACATGACTTCAACGACCCGTTCGCCGATGTTGCAAACTTTTCGTTCCTGAATCATGTCAATGTCGTTGATTAAACGTCCTTTTGCAGGAGTCCACCGATCGATTTTGAAGTAATCCGGATAATCTCCAAATACGCTAAATGATCCGGCTCTTTCGCCACGAATGGTATTATTTCCTGCTTGCTGGTTGCCGAACAACCTGGGAGACAAATATTCAATTTCCTTCACATTGTCACGAATATAATCAATATCGCTTGTTTCGTAATTCCAGCGTCGGCCGCGTTGAAATCCTTCATGTGGAATACTGGTTCGTTCGGTCCAGAAAAATGCAGAATTGGTTGCAAAGGCTCTAACTCCGTCGAGTACTCCATTCTCAAGGGCTCTCCCTGCTCCCGACATGATGATCAGCATGAAGATTCCCCAGAAAACGCCAAATGCAGTCATAAAGCTCCTCATCCGGTTTTTCTTTAGGGCGCTGACTATTTCACTCCAAAGGTCTATATCAAACATGGTTTTTTCTCCTTTTATTATTCGTCGCGTAAAGCGACAATTGGTTTGATACTGGCTGCCCGTTTGGCTGGAATATACCCGGCTATTGCACCGGCAACAATCAAAAGTAAGGTTGCAGAAACAGCAATGTTAAAATCAACGGTTGGATTCAGGAAAATGGATTCACCGCGTTGTCCTCCGTTTGCAGCTGCGGCCGCTGCGGCATCAGCACCCTGCATCATCATGTAGTTGATCAGCTCCATCAAGCCGGTACCCAGCACCAGACCGATGTATCCGGCTATCGTGGTTATCATGATCGACTCAAGCAGGATTAATCCGATAACCGATGAAGGACTGGCGCCAATGGCTTTGCGGATACCTATTTCCTTGGTGCGTTCTTTAACTACGATCAACATGATGTTGCTTACGCCAACAATTCCTGCAATTAGAGTCCCGATGCCAATAATCCAGATAAAAATCTTAATGGCCTGGAATATTTTCATGGTTTGAATATAGTTCTCCAGCTTGTTGTACAAGCCGATAGCACCCTCGTCTTTTGGATCAAATTTATGTTGTTTACCTAAAGCATTCCGAATTTGTTCTTCAATGGCCTGGCTTTCTTCAAGTGTTGTTGCATTAATTGTCAAAGCCAGATTGTGGAGCTTATTCGAACCACTAAAAATCATTTGGGCAGTAGAAAGTGGCATGTACGCATTTCGGTTACGGGTCGATCCTGGTTCGGTGCAAATACCTACGACCTTAAAAGGCACCATATTTACATTAACATATTCGCCTAATGCAACTGAATCCTTGAAAAGGGCTGTTTTAATATCGGCACCAATAACCACCACTTTACGGTTTTGCAGGATATCAATCTGATTGATGAACCGGCCTTCATTCAGGATAAGGTTTTCAACTTCCTTTAATGCGGGCTGGCAGGTGATGGTGGTGTATTCGCCCGATTCTTTTAAATAGGAATATCGGGTATTGCCCATAAAGTAGCGGCCCGATGAAACTCCAACGCCAGGAACTTTTTGTACAATTTCCTGATCCTGATTTTGAAATTGAATGGGGCGTCCGCTTTTCATACCTTGATAGGGAATGGTAGTTTCTCCGCGCCAAATCCACATGGCATTAACGGCATCATTCATAAAATTTGCAGCAACACCGTTACTCAGTCCATTGCCTGAACCAAGCAGAATCATCAGCATAAAAATTCCCCAGGCTACCGAGAAGCCCGTGAGAAAAGTTCGCATTTTGTTTTTCCTGATGGTTGCAAGAATTTCCTGCCAGATATCAATATCAAACATAGCTTAATGTTTCTGCTGTTTCTAATCCATGGATGTAGCTTTTCTGGAACTTTTTCAGTTCTCCGTTGCGGATAACCTCATCGATTATACCATCTTTCAGGCGGATAATCTGGTTGGTCATGGCAGCAATATCGTGTTCGTGTGTCACGATTATCACGGTAATTCCTGAATCATTTACATCTTTCAGAATATCCATCACCTCGTACGAAGTTGCTGAGTCGAGCGCGCCGGTTGGCTCATCGGCCAGAATGATTTTTGGATTTGAAATCAAAGCCCGGGCGATGGCTACACGTTGTTTTTGACCTCCGGACATTTCATTTGGCATGTGGTTGGCCCATTCTTTCAAGCCTAATTTTTCGAGGTATTCCATCGCAATCTGATTCCGTTTTTTACGCGGTACTCCCTTGTAGTAAAGGGGAAGTGCCACATTTTCCATGGCATTTTTAAACGAAATCAGGTTGAACGACTGGAATACAAAACCCACCAACTCATTTCTCAGTTTGGCGGCTTTTTTCTCGCTCATGTTCGAAATAAGACTTCCGGATAAATAATAGGTCCCGTCATCGTAATTGTCGAGCATTCCTAAAATATTCAGAAGGGTTGATTTACCGGAACCGGAAGAACCCATAATCGAAACAAAGTCTCCCTGTTCAATCTGAAGGTCGATGCCTTTCAGAACATGGAGACTGTTGCTTCCCATTACATAGGATTTGTGAAGATTGTTTAATTTAATCATGGCTTTGTTTTCTGCTAGTTTTCGATTCAAAATTCGGTAATAATGTATTTCTTTTCCTTGTTTTTTCGATGAACGGCTGATTTTAACCTGTAAATAGATTATTCAGTCCGTTTTGAACGGTATCCAATTAAAAATTGACCGGTTAACGATTTGTTGTGTAATGTAGTTTCTGTTTCTGAATCCTGTTTCAAGTTCATACGACGGATCGGAATCCGATTCGTTACAGCAATTAACAATTTTTAGGAATCCTGAAGTCATTTTTTCTTATCCATCATAAAAACAGACAGATTCCAGGATTACCAAAAAAGGTTTTTCCTCACTGAGTTTGACAAAATGAGGAATGAAGTTTGAAATAAAAAATTAGGAAGAGTAGAATCAATTTAAATATTGACTCAAATAATTAATGTTTTTTGAGTATTTATTCTACTCAGACTTGCTCATGATCAGTTTACCATGTTTAATTCCCTTGATGCTGATGAGTTTATCAGAAAACTCGGTTAATCGTCTGGAAGTTCCTTTCACAGCAATGATTTCCATACAATTTTCATCGCTTAAATTAAATTGCTGAACACCCAGAACAACTTCCCGGTACTGAAACTGAAGTTCGAAGGAACGGGTGCGTACATCTGACTTTTCGCAGCCATAAACCATCACTACGGCGCCTGCCACCACATTGTCGCATTTCCATTTCTGCTCAACCAGGTTCTTTTCAATCAGATACCGGATTGCCTGTGAACGGTTCGAAAAATTATTTTCGCTCACATAGTGATCAAGTGCGGTGAGCAACTCTTCTTCCAGCGAAACACCAAAACGGGAAACAGACATGATAAAACATTTAGTATCAAAAGAGGAGTAGCGAATATACCAGAAAGCATAGTTTCTGCAAAAAAATCCAGTTCAAATTATTTTACCAGTTAAAGCGGATGGTTTGTTTTAATTCCGGATGAACACTCAAAGGCACCGGGCTAATTCCGGCAACGCTCTCAATCAGTTGTTTTTCATCTTCGGAATAAGCCTTCTTCGGAAAATTGAATTCCATGACTACTTCGGCAACACGGCGCGGATCGTTGGCCATGATTTTCGTAATTTCAATTTCGGTGCCAACAAGATCAATTCCATTGTCCATTGCTTTGATCCCCATAATGGTCATGATGCAATTCGCCAAAGCTGTTGCCAGCATGTCGGTTGGTGAAAATCCTTCGCCTTTTCCCCGGTTATCGGTTGGCGCGTCAGTCACTATTTTACTTCCCGACTGAAGATGAATATTCTCAGTCCGCAAATCGCCAAGGTAAGTGGTTTTTACTGTTGTCATAGCTCGAAATTTTTCACTAAGATATGAAACTGTTTCTTACTCATTTGTTACTCCATCCGAAACTTGTAACTTCGCAGCAAAACTTAAAATCGGAGAATCATGTTTTCAGGAATAGTTGAAGAAGCAGGCAAGGTGATTGCCATTGAAAAGGATCAGGAAAATGTACACTTTACACTTACCTGTTCGTTTGTTAATGAATTAAAAATTGACCAAAGTCTTTCACACAATGGTGTTTGCCTGACTGTTGTAAAAATCGATCAGGATGCAAAAACCTATACTGTTACAGCCATTAAGGAGACCCTGCTGAAAACGAATCTGGGCAAACTGGTTCCGGGAAGCAAGGTAAATCTGGAGCGCAGCATGATGATGAATGGCCGTTTGGACGGGCATATTGTTCAGGGACATGTGGACCAAACCGCTACCTGCACCAAAGTAGAAGAAGCCGACGGAAGCTGGTATTTCACGTTCGAATATCCGTTCGACCAGGAAATGGCCCGGAAAGGATACATGACAGTTGAAAAAGGTTCGGTAACCGTGAATGGGGTGAGTTTGACCGTGGTTAATTCGAAAGACAACTCATTTCAGGTGGCAATTATTCCATACACCTACCACGAAACCAATTTCCACACCTTTGAAGTTGGAACAACCGTTAACCTCGAATTCGATATTATCGGGAAATACCTAGGTAAATTAATGACATTCAAATAGGGAAAGTTTACAGTGTTCAGTCCCAGTTTTCAGTTAAACCCGGCAGTTTTTTCTGCAACTGAATACTGTGACTGAATACTCTTTATCGTTTCATCAGAAATTTGGTGGTTCCGATGTTGTTTCCATCCGCAAAAACATCCACCGTATATTCACCTTCCATAAATTCCACTCCCATATTGTCCCAGAAAATGTTAACCGGCAATAAATTACCTTCGTAATTTACTTCACGCTTGGCCGAATATGGAATTTTCAGGTCTTCGAACTGAAACAAATCGTTGGGTGACTGTTGAAAAAGCACCTGGTTCGGTTTTTGAATCCGAACGTAAATCATCTTGTTTCCGCGGGGAGCGGTTACGTTCTTACTCAGGGTAAAACTTACCCTGATTTGTTCGGCACGACGGGCACTTTCGGCTTCTTTTCCGCGGCGGTTAATTCCCATGGCAACCAACTCATTAGCTTCAAGTTGCTGGGCTACTTTTATTTTTTCCTGAAGGTGTTCCTTCTCTTTTTCAAGCTGAAGGTTTTTCGATTTTGATTCGGCAAAATCTTCCTTTACCTGAACATTTTCGGCCATCAGCAGTTCGTTCCGGCGGTTCAGCGAGTCGACCTGAATGATGTAATTTTTCATAATTCCGCGCAAGGTGGTAACTTCCTGACGGTATTGGGCAATCTGGTCGTAGCTAACTTTTTTAATTTGTCCGACTTCGAGCAGCAAATCTTTTACTTTGGTTTGCGCGCCTTCCAATTCACTCTGGAGCGTTTCATTGTTGGTATGAATCGAATCATAGTTGACCATCATCGAATTCAGTTCACTCTGAATCGATTCTTTTTCCATATTTAAAGCCGAAAGTATTCTTCGATTTTCGTTATGCTGAACAAAGAAAAAAACCACAATGACGATCAGCACTGCCGAAAGCATAATGATGATCAGGTTGTTTCTTCTGTCCTTTTCTGTTTCTCCGAGCGAAAAACCTTTCTTTTTATTTTCTGTTTCAACCATCCTGCCTGAGTTTTGGTGTATAAATTTTTCGGCTACAAAAGTAACAAAATTAAGGCCAATCGTAAAAAACTATCTGAAATGAATTGTTTTCCGAAAGGATTCCGTTGCCACAAAATCAATCTGGAACCTATTTTTACAGCTTAATCTGAATTCAAACACTGATGGTAAACAAACACATCAAAATTGAGATTTATACCTACGGCGAATATTCGAAATGGGAAAAGGGAAGCAAAGATATCCCTTCCATCCTGAATATTACCGACAGGATTGAAGCAGAAGCGGGAACCGAGTTTGGATATGTATTACGTATTTCAAAAGGGAAAGGACAAAAGCTGACCTACCGGATTGAACATCCGTCGTTTTGCGACAAACATGGGAAACCGATGCCTGATTTTACAGGCGAATTCTATGTGAATTCCAATCAGTACAATTTCTATCTTGGCGATTGTATCTGGGAACCCATTGACGATAAATTTGGGAAATGGCGTTTCATTACCTACCTCGATAACCGGATCGTAGCAGACAAAACACTGCATGTATTCAGGAAAAAGACGGCCGGTTAAGCCTGCGAACTTAACAGCTTTCCTAATTTCTCGTAGCCATTCTCTACCCCATTGAATAAGGTTTGGGAAAGGGAACCGTAATATTTTTTTGAAGATTCGCTTGCAGCTTTTTTTTCAGGATGGTTGGCCTGGTTTCGCATATCATTCCGGAGAACCAGAATTTCCTGAACGATTTTCATCGATTCTTCATCGTTCGGTTTCGAATGCATGTTCGCATAGGTGAAACAATCCAAAATCAGGTCTGATACCAGGTAATCAATTTCCTTTTTAAGTCTTCGTCTGCTTGCCATAGTTTTTTAGTTTAGTTCCGAAGTAAGCGGATACTTCAGTGATTTCATATTGATTAAAAGCGCTTTTACCGTGCCGAGTAAAACTTCAGTTTCAACCTGGACCGGCAGGTGATTCATGTCGTCGGTAAACCAGATTTTCATGTATTCACCTTCAGGAAAAAAATCGCCCTGCAGTAAATATACTGAAACTTTATGACAACGAAATTCCCTGCCACTGCGGGTTTTAACATTTTCAATTCCGAGGTACCTGAAATACAGGTCGGCAAGCTGACGATCGATCAACATTTTGTAAGGAACTTTCTGCCCGATAAACAATTTATTAAAATCGAATTTTCGGAAATTATAGGCGGTGGCCAGCAAATCAAAAGCATTTTCCTGAAGGGGCAAAACAGCGCGGTAAACCGGTTCTTTATCCTGATTGATCTGAGTTTTAATTTTCCCTGAAGAATAATCAAACCAGTACTGATGTTCGGATTTTGTTTTCGCATGATTCAACACCCGGCCAGAATAGATAGGTTTAAAACTATCGAAGGTGCTGAATGTTTCGAACGTGTCGCGGACGGTGTACAAAAAATCGTAGGTTTTGAGCGACCGGCCAACAGCTTTTAAATGCCATGTTTTTTGATTCTGATACCGGGTGGTATCCACTATAAACTCCACTTCGCCACTTTGTATCCAGATAAATTTCAGGTTATAATACGCACCATACCAGCCCTGTTCACCGCTCTTAAACGGCAATTCGGTTTTCTGTGCAAAAGTATTTCCTGAAAAAATAAAAACCAGCACCAGGAATATTAAAAACCAGCGTTTATTCATCTGTTTTTTTGCCCATTGTCTTTTCCTTGGCTTCTTTCCGGGCTTTTTCCTTTTCGAGTTCTTCGTCGAGCAATTCCTTTTTATAGTCGGCCGAGAAACTGATTTTCCAGTCTTCCTTGTAATCAAAATTCGAGCGGACTTTGATGATCTTCGGAAAATAAACCACAGCTTCGGGCTGCAAACCGGCGGCCAGGAATCCGGTATCCCATTTGCCGTTTTTATTTGTATCCCTGATCAACCGGATGATGTATTTTTCAGGTTTCAGATACGGGAATTCAATCTTACCGTCTTCCAGGATCTGGATTTTCTGCAGAATACGTTCATCCTTGTCGTTCCTTAAAAGCTGAACAATTGCAGGGCCGTCGAGTCCACTGATATTCAGGTAGATTTTGCCGTAAAACTCTTCCTTCTGGGTTTTGAACTTCTGGTTGACCGGCTTGTTCGGGTCACCGTAAATGTTGTATGCAGCAGCCGAATCGATCTGGAAGACATAGCCCGTATTGGGTTCCCAAAGGTGTTCGATGTAATATTTCCGGATCGAATTGGTGTCTTTTTCAACCACCATCTGAATTTCTGATTTTACAGTATCAATCAACTGGTAAAGCCTGATCTTCGATAAGTCGAACGATTTCAAAGGCTCGGGCGCTTCAATCACAATCCGTTGATACAAATCGTGCCCCGTCGAATTAATATTGTTCGCCAGATTAATGGTCGGGATTTCGGCAACTTCGCCTTTTTTCTTTTTCGATTTGGAAGCTTTTGGAGCCGAATAAATCATTTCGAGGGTGTCGTATTTGGCCTCCAGCTGGTCAAGCGAATCCAAAACCTGGTATTTCAGCTGAAACTGAAGCGTATCGGTGTTGCTGATGATGGTATCGGTTAACCATACGGTGATTGAATCGCGTTTCAGGTTCGATTCGATAAACGACCAATCTTTTGTGGTTGCCGGTTTCAATAAATTAATCCGGAACGAATCGCTGAGCGACTCCGCAAAATAAAAATCGCATTTATTGGCCTGATTGCGTTTGTAGGAATCCAGGTACTGATCGAATTTTTCCTCTTCAAACATCATCAGGTATTGTGTTTCAGGATAAAAATCAACATGACCGGTAACCACCAGGGTATCCAGGCCTTTTACCACAGTATCGGTTTCTGCAACAAATTTGGCAGATGGAATGATGAGCGAATCGGCAAAAGCAATCATTTCCGAGTTTGCATTGTAAGTCAGGCTGTTGTCAGCATCCAAAACGGCAAACAGCCGGTATTTGCCCGGTGCGATATTATCGAGCATAAAGAATCCTTCTTTGTTGGTCATTGCAATGTAATCCGGAATGCTGTCGATAAAAGCAGTATAATCCAGATCGCGGTGCAGCAAAACCAGGGCTTTTTCAACCGGTTCCTGGTTAAAGGCATTTTTAACATATCCGGCCACGCGTAAACTGTCGAATGTTGCTCCGGTACTGAAAGAGAACCGAAAATCTTCAATCGGATTCTTTTCATTGTTATCGGCCACTGCGTCTTTAAAGTCGAGCGAATACGTCGATTCTTTTTTCAGGTCCTCTTCAAATTCGATGATCAGGGTTTTCCCCTTCATTTTAATCTGAGGTTTCTTTTTCATGGGTGGAGAGATCACCAGCTTTTCCTTTATTTCGTCCGGAACAATAAATTCGTCGAAGGTAAACCGGACATCTTTTCCGGAGTAATTTGTTCCACGCAATTCAGGAATGGTTTTTATTACAACCGGGGGAATTGAGTCTTTGGGCCCACCTGAAGGACTGCCAATGTTGGCACAGGAACTATAGAACATCAGGTAGAAAAATGAGATTCCGATTAGAACAGGAACTATGCTTTTTATTCTGAATAATTTCATTCGGCTTATATCTGTTGAAATCCGTGATGGAAATTCGTTGGTATGAATTTCAGTGTTACTTAATCCCTGCAAACTTACAAATTCCTGAAAACAATGGATGGTATGTTTTACTAAATTATCTAACGCTCAGCAACAGGCTGAAATTGTACACTGTTGGAGGATTTTCTGACAGAAGGAAGAAGACAATTTACCTGATGCAAAACCGAGCTGAATTTATTTTGCAACATGCTTTCAACATAGTTTAAAGCCCTGCACCAACAATTCTAAACCCTCCGCATAAATTAAAATAATACTCCAAAACTTTAAAATCTTGTCAACATAGCTTATTGGTTGTACAACACGGTTTACCGGAACTTTACACTGTTCAAATTAGTGTAAACATTTAAATTATAACGTCATGAAAGCAAATGTAATTTTTATTCTAGGCATGATTTTATCAGTCATCACATTCGGACAAAATGATAATTCAAATTCGAGGGAAGAAATCAAAGTAATCCCACCGACATTTTTGGGTGCAGAAAAAATCTGGCAGGGAAAAGCTGTTGAATCCATCGATGACTATCTCGCTCATAATATTGAATACCCACAAAAGTCATTGAATTGTGGATTACAGGGAACCGAAGTAATTCGGTTTGTCGTATCTGCAACAGGTGAACTTACCGATTATGCTGTAATAAACAGTGTCTGCAACGAAATCGACAAAGAGGTAATCCGGGTATTGGAAACAACCAACTGTTTATGGACACCGGCTTCTGTGAACGGCGAGCCAATCGCAATGCAAAAAGAAGTTTCATTAGTATTTAAACTTCATAAAAACAATGATTTCAGATTAATGGCAAAAAGTCTTGCAAACAGGGGGAATAAATTGCTCTTTGTTAAAAAAGATCCTAAAAAGGCTCTGAAATATTTTAACCAGGGAATTATGCTGACTCCAAATGAAGAAAGTTTACTGATAGCCCGGAGTATTTGCAACTTTAAACTCGGTAATGAAGAAGCTGCTCTTGAGGACTGGGACAGAATAATGACCTTAAACTATCGGGAAAACCATCCATTTGAAACAATTAATCGGAATTATAATCTTTCAGATTTAAAACGATTTGCAGAAATAGACCTAAACCTGGAAGAGTAGCAATGATTCTTGCAATTTCAGGAAAAGATGACCTAAAAATGGGTGATTTTAAATTGAAAAGAGAGGCTGTTTCCCCAGAGTTCAGCCTCTTTTCCGTTTATTATTGTTATTTGTTAAATATTGGCTAAGGATAAATCCTACCAATAATAGTCTGACAAACATAAAAACAAATCCATATTATCTTTTTAACGTATAGTAAAAAATGGTCGCAGATTCATTTATTTTTAAATTTCTGTTTCGCAAAAAACCTACCAATCAATGAGTTAAACTACGAATCAAATGTCGGTTAATTCATCGAATGAAGAACAATTCCTGAACAGGCTTACTGAACTGACAGAAGCGAATTTAACCAATGAGCAGTTTGGAGTTTCGGAACTGGCACGGGAAATGAATATGAGCCGCTCAAATCTGCACCGCAAAGTAATCTTATATGCCAAAAGATCAGTGAGCCAGTTTATCCGCCAGCACCGGTTGAAGCGGGCCATGGAAATGCTTCAGCAAAATACCTTAACCGTTTCCGAAGTTTCTTATCAGGTTGGATTTGGCAGTGTGACCTATTTTACCAAATGTTTTCACGATTTTTATGGTTTTCCACCGGGCGAAGTTGGGAAGCGAGATATTACTGGAACAGATTCAAACCAACAAACAACTGACCCAATACCCAATACTTCAGGAAAAAGATTGCGGATTGCCATTCTCCTGACTTCATTCCCTGTATTCCTTATTGCAATAATTCTGTACTTTGTTTTTCAGCCCTTTTCAAGTCTGGAAAAAAACCATGAGAAAAGCATAGCCATTCTTCCGTTTATTGACGATAGTCCGGAGGATGGAAATACCTACATCATAAATGGACTTCGGGAAGAAATTCTGGATAAACTGGATAAAATCAGTGATTTGAAAGTTAAATCGCGGACTGCTACCGAAAAATACAAAGATTCAAAACTCAGTATTCGCGAAATTGGCCGGAACCTGAAAGTGAAATACATTCTGGAAGGAAGCGGACAAAAAATTGAGGACCGGATCAAAGTCAGGTTGCAGTTAATTGAAGTTCAAAGCGGCAATCATGTCTGGTCGAAACCATTCGTAGAAGAAGTAACTGATGAACGTATTTTTGAACTTCAGGAAGATGTGGCATT
>JBASYJ010000074.1:0-24611 GCA_049277435.1 Prolixibacteraceae bacterium | reverse complement strand
GTCGGTTTTTAACCCCGACAATAGCCATCAAATGCACAAACATCCAGGTTAACCAGGCTATGAAACCACTGAATTTAATGAATGGCAAATCGGCTACAGCCCGGTTCCGGCCAATGGTGGCCATCGATCCACGATCGGTATATCGGAACGGTTTCATCGACGAATGATTTAGCATGGCTATAAAATTCTTCGATAAATTCAATCCTTGCTGAATGGCAACCTGTGCCACCTGAGGATGCCCGTTTGGATATTTTGGAGTCGACATCAGGGAAACATCACCAATTGCATAAATGTCGTCAAATCCAATAATTTTATTAAACTCGTCAACAACCAGGCGTTTCCCACGTCCGATCGTCTCATTTGGCAAACCGGCCGGGACCTCTCCGCTGATACCTGCAGCCCAGATTACGGTTTGGGTCCTTATTTTTACACCATCACCAAAACTTAGATAGTTTCCATCATAATCGGTAACCCGGGTATTTAAAAGCACATTTATTCCCAATCTCTTCAGATAAAAAAGTGCTTTTTTTGAAGCGTGTTCCGACATTCCGCCTAATAGTGCTCCTGAACCTTCAACCAGGTTAATTTGCATCAGATCAAAATTCTGATCGGGATAGTCTTTGGGTAAAACAAAATTTTTCATTTCGGCAATTGCCCCCGCAACCTCAACTCCTGTTGGGCCACCTCCGACTACAAAAATATTCAAAAGAGCTTTTTTCTCATTCTGGTCGCGCAGAGTAACGGCTTTTTCGAAGCTTAACAACAGACGGTTCCGGAGTGACATGGCTTCAGAAACCGACTTCATCGGAATGGCATATTCTTCCATGTTTTTCATTCCGAAGAAATTGGAATTAACACCTGTTCCAATAACCAGGTAATCATACCAGGCAGTTCCGAGGCTTGTCGCCAATTCCTTTTTTTTCGTATCCACGGAATAAACTTCAGCAACACGGATATACATATCTTTTCGCTTCTGAAATATTTTCCGGAGTGGAAAAAGAATTGAACTGGGTTCTATTCCTGAAGTGGCTACCTGGTAAAAAAGAGGCTGAAACTGATGGTAGTTATTTTTATCGAAAAGCACTACCTGGTAACCCATTCCCATTAATTTCTGGGCTAATTTTAAGCCACCAAAACCTGCTCCGATAATTACTATTCGCTTGAGGGCTGTTTCCGGTATGTTTACTGGCATATTATGCTATTTACAAATTCTGGCAAAGAATTAATTTGTTTTCATTTTTGTGTTATACGACATATTTCAACATTTAGCCCAGGCCTAATGTTTATTCAGGCATAAAATAAACATGAACCAAAAGCAACTGTGAATTTAGTTCAATCGCTGAATAGTAGAGGCTTTGTGTTGCTTATAGAATCTTAAGTAACTCCAATTTGAGATCATCAATAAATAAAATGACAGCGGTGAAAATGTATTCCGAATGAATGGTCCTGTTTCATTAAATTTGAGAAAAAAGAATAAGTGTTAAATTTACATTTTATATTTGTACCTGAAATTTCAGGATAGAAATTTCGGCTCTTAACCTAAACCAAACCCAAACAACTGAAGCATGAAAAAATTGATTTTTACCCTCTTTTACCTGACAATGTTTTCGATGTTTTCGGAAGCTCAATATTCGGTTCAGTCGCCCAATTCGAAGATTGAGGCAAAAATTGAAACCGGAAACAACCTTCAATACAGTGTATTTTTCGATGGAAAACCTGTCATTCAGAATTCTCAAATTAGTTTCGACTTTAAACAGGCACCTCCACTTGGATTCGATATGGAAGTATTGAGAACTTCGTCATCTAACATCAAAGAATCCTGGACTCCGGTTTTAAAACGCAAGTCTGAAATTCAGAATAATTATATTGAGCTGAAGTTGGAAATGAAAGAACGAAAGTTTCCTCACCGCATGATGAACCTCGTATTTCGTGTTTTTGATGATGGGGTAGCCTTCCGTACCGAATTTGTTGGTCCCGATAACAACCATGAATATGCACTGACCGACGAAAATGTAACATTCAATTTTACCGCCGATCTCGACAGCTGGGCAGCCAATCACGGATCGTACCGTTCTTCACAGGAAAACGAATATTTCAAACGGAAACTTTCTGAATTAACTGGCCAAATGTTGATCGGATTGCCCATGACCATAAAAGTTGCTGATGACTGCTATGCTGCGATCACAGAAGCAAACATTACCGATTATGCAGGAATGTATCTGAAGTCGGAACCTTCAAAAAGTGGTTTTGCACTTCGTTCGCATCTGGCCCCGCTTCCGAAACAAGCCGAAAATGGAGATAAAGTCAAATTCAAATTTCCGCATAAAACTCCCTGGAGAGTTATCATGTTGGGATCAACTCCCGGACAATTGGTTGAATCGGAAATCGTGATGAACCTGAATGAGCCTTGCGCCATTGCCGATCCGTCGTGGATAAAACCGGGTATGTGTGCCTGGGACCACTGGTGGAGCGGTGAAGTACAAATGGATACCGAGACTATCAAAAAATACATCGATCTGGCATCAGAGATGGGCTGGCCTTATCAACTAATTGACTGGCAATGGTATGGTCCATTCAATACTCCTGAAGCTGACATAACTAAAATTGCACCTCAACTCGATATGCCCGGAATTCTGGCCTATGCCAAAAGCAAAAATGTGAAATGCTGGGTTTGGCTTTACAACACGGATGTCGACCGGGCTGATTGGGACAAAGCCTGCGCGTTATACGAAAGCTGGGGAATTGCCGGAGTAAAAATCGATTTTATGGACAGCGACGATCAGCAAATGGTAAACTGGTACCACCGCATCGTAAAAACTGCCGCGGCACATCATCTGATGGTCGATTTTCATGGGGCATACAAACCCGATGGCTGGCGCCGAACCTATCCCAATCTGGTGACCCGCGAAGGGGTGATGGGAAACGAATACAACAAATGGTCGCTGCGGGTAACTCCCGAACATCTGGTTACGCTTCCGTTTACCCGAATGCTTGCCGGCCCGATGGATTTCACCCCGGGAGGATTCCTGAACCGGACTCCGGAAAAATTCAGGAACGGTACCCCTGCGGAAGTCCTTGGAACACGGGCCGCACAACTGGCTGAGTTTGTTGTTTACGACAGCCCGTTTATGGTTGCCTGCGATGCTCCTGAAAATTATATCAGGAAAGATGGTTCTGAATTTCTGAAAAAAGTACCAACCATGTGGGACGAAACCAAAATCCTGAACGGACAAATTGGTGAATTCATAACTTCGGCGCGTCGTTCAGGAACTAACTGGTTTATTGGTTCGATGACCAACAGCGAAACCAGAACACTGGAATTAAAACTTGACTTTTTAGACGATGGAAAATACAAAATGGTAACTTTCGAAGATGCTCCCGATGCAAACATGAATGCTGAAAACGTCATGAGCAAAATCAAAACGGTTACAAAAAACGAAACAGTAACGGTAAGAATGGCTCCCGGCGGCGGTTTTGCAGCCTGGCTGGATGCTGTAAAATAAGAAGTTCGAAGTGCCTAAAGTGAACTATAGTGCCTGAAGTATTTTTTAAAGGCGATTGAAACGAATGAATTTTCTGCACTGTAAAGTGCAACAATAGATTAGCCCGGGGCGAAACCCCGGGAATATAAAGTGAATGAGAAAACCGTCCGAATAGGGTGTAAAATCAAAGCGAAAAACATGTTCCGGACGGAAAAACGAACGCATGATTTAAAACCTGGTATTTGAAACTTGAAACTTAAAAAATATGCTTGAAAAATTAAAAGAAGACGTTTGTAATGCCAATCTAGATTTGGTAAAACATGGATTGGTAATTTTCACCTGGGGAAACGTTAGTGGCATCGATCGCGAATCGGGTCTGGTGGTGATTAAACCCAGCGGTGTTTCCTATGACAACATGAAACCTGCGGACATGGTTGTTCTGGATCTGAACGGCAAAACGGTGGAAGGAAGTCTGAAACCTTCGAGCGACGCCGCCACCCACCTCGAATTGTACCGTCAATTTCCAAATATTGGTGGAATCGTACATACGCATTCGGAGTGGGCAACCTCATGGGCACAGGCTGGAAGAGGAATTCCGGCAGTTGGCACCACACATGCCGATTATTTTTACGGCGAAATTCCTTGTACCCGAAAAATGACCGAAGCCGAAATTAAAGGAGAATACGAACTCGAAACCGGGAAAGTAATCGTGGAAACGTTTAAAGGACTTGATCCGGATATGGTTCCTGGTGTGCTGGTCAACAATCACGCTCCATTTTCGTGGGGTAAAAATGCCGACGACGCGGTTCACAATGCTGTCGTTCTCGAAGAAGTTGCTAAAATGACCTTCCGGAGTTTTGTTTTAAATCCTGAAACAAAAATGGATCAGGTACTTTTAGATAAACATTTCCTGCGCAAACACGGCAAAAACGCGTATTACGGACAGAGATAATTCAATTCCAATTCATATTTGTAAAGACGCACGGCCGTGCGTCTTTAGCAGAAAAAACATAACAAACCAAAAATATATAAAATGACTCAGGCAAAATTTACCATCGGATTGGATTATGGTTCCGATTCGGTTCGATCATTGATCGTAAATGTTGAAACAGGCGAAGAAGTTTCGAGTGTGGTTTTCGAATATCCACGCTGGAAAAAACAACTGTACTGCGACGCTCCAAACAACCAGTTCCGTCAGCACCCGAAAGATTATCTGGAAGGTTTGGAATATACCATTGTTGAAGCATTGAAACTGGCACCGGCAGGTGTTGCCGAAAATGTGGTAGGTATCTCGGTTGACACCACCGGTTCTACACCGGTTGCCGTCGACGAAAAAGGCACTCCCCTTTCGCTGACTCCCGGATTCGAGGAAAATCCAAATGCCATGTTTGTGCTTTGGAAAGACCACACCGGCGTTAAAGAAGCTGACGAAATTAACGAACTTGCCCGCGAATGGTCGATCGATTTCACCAAATTCGAAGGTGGTGTTTATTCTTCGGAATGGTTCTGGGCCAAATTGCTTCATGTGATCCGCGAAGATGCCGGCGTTTTCCGTGCAGCCAACTCGTGGGTAGAGCATTGCGACTGGATCCCAGCTATCCTGACCGGAAATACCAATCCAAAAACCCTGAAACGTTCACGTTGTGCGGCTGGTCACAAAGCCATGTGGCACGAGGCTTTTGGCGGATTGCCAACCGAAGATTTTCTCGTGAAACTTGATCCGCTTTTAGCTGGTTTGAAAGACCGTTTATTCAAAGAAACTTATACCTGCGATATTTCTGCCGGAACAATCACTCCGGAATGGGCAGCCAAATTGGGCCTTCCAGCCAATGTGAAAGTTGGTGTCGGAGCTTTTGATGCGCACCTTGGTGCTTTGGGTGCTGAAATTGAACCATATTACCTGAGTAAAGTGATGGGAACTTCAACTTGCGACATGTTGATCGCACCAATGGAAGAAGTTGGCGACAAACTGATCAGTGGAATTTGTGGTCAGGTTGATGGCTCAATTGTTCCGGGTATGTTGGGAATGGAAGCCGGTCAATCGGCTTTTGGCGATATTTATGCCTGGTTCAAAAATGTCCTGATGTGGCCAACTGAACAGATTATTTCAGGAAGTACCCTAATTGACGAAGCTACAAAAGCTAAAATGCTGGCCGAAATTTCTTCGAACATCATTCCTGAACTGACTAGAGCTGCCGAACTGATTCCGATTGAAGACAGCAGTATCGTAGCCCTCGACTGGATGAATGGCCGACGTACTCCGGATGCCAACCAGAACCTGAAAGGTGTTATTTCAGGCTTAAACCTGGGATCGGATGCACCACGTATTTTCCGTGCACTGGTTGAAGCAACTGCTTTCGGTTCAAAAGCCATTGTCGATCGTTTTATCAGCGAAGGCGTTCGCATCGATGGAGTAATTGCGCTGGGCGGTGTGGCTAAAAAATCGCCGTTTGTGATGCAGATCGTTTGCGATGTGTTGAATATGCCAATCAAGGTGGCGCGTTCGGAGCAGGCTTGTGCGTTGGGTTCAGCCATGGCGGCAGCTGTTGTTGCAGGGATTTATCCTACGACTGCCGAAGCTCAGAAAAAAATGGGCGGTGGTTTCGAAACAACTTATACACCAAATCCGGCCAATGCAGAAAAATACCAGACTTTGTATGCCAAATACCTGAAACTGGGCGAATTGATTGAGTTTGGGATGAAATAATTTTAACTACTGATCCGATGACTGTGGGTCATCGGATCAGTAAAGTTCAGATATAAAAAAGAGTCCAACTTCATACTTATTCTAAAGTTATACTCTTTTTTGATATCAGGAAAAAACTAAAAAAGATTTATTGACTTATTCCGTTACATTCCTTAATTTTAAACCAAACTAATACCTTATTCCATGGACTCACCAAAAAATTATCCTTTATCGCGACGAAATTTTATCAAAGTTACTGCTGCCACAACTGCCGGAGTTTCCTTGTTATCCATGGGAAGCTGTGCAACCGATAAAATGCCTTCACCACTGAAACGAAAATTTGGCAATTTCGATTTTGAGGTTACCACACTTGGATTGGGAGGACAGGCCTCATTGCAATGGACACCCAATGATGTGGATCCTGTGCCAATCATTCTTAAAGCATTTCAGCTTGGTGTCAATTATTTCGACACGTCGAACCTTTATGCCGGAAGCCAGTTGAATTACAACAAAGCCTTTAAAACACTGAATCTTATTCCCGGTGAGAATAATTACGATGAAAAGCTACGCCAGTCGATTTGGTTGACCAGTAAAACCTGCATGCGCTGGGGAAAACCGGGTTGGCCTGAAAAGGAAAATGTAAACAACTGGTCGAACGGAATGCCGGAAGTGCAGTGCGCCATTGATGACCTGAAACGTTCGCTTACCCAGCTTTTTGGCGACAACAAAGGTGGATATCCGGAAGGAGCTTATCTGGATATGATCCTGATTCATACCTTAAACAGTGCTGCTGAAGTAGATGTACTTTATGAAGGGCTGGAAACACCACTCGATCCAAACGGAAATTTTGGCGCTTTGGTGGCGCTTCGTGATTTTCGTGACGGAACAAACCTGACAGGGATGAACCCGAAAAATGAAAAACTGGTCCGGCACATCGGATTCTCAGGCCATGCCAATCCACCGGCCATGATTGATATGATTCAACGCGACGAATACGGAATTCTGGAAGGAATGCTTGTTGCCATCAACGCGAACGACAAAACCAAATACAACATGCAGCACAACGTCATTCCTGTTGCTGCTGCCAAGGGAATGGGCATCATCGGAATGAAGACTTTTGCCGATGCAGCGCTTTACCATAAAGAACCCCGCTGGTCGAACGTTCCTGAAGATGTGTTCCGGAAAGTGGGTACTCCTGAATTACCCAGCCGTCCTTTGATTGAATATTCACTGACCACTCCGGGAATACACACCCTCATCATTGGCATCGGACAAATTGATGAAGATCCCATGAAATGCCAGTTGATTCAGAATTTTTATGCCGCCCAGATCATGCCGGAAGGAATGCCTGAAAATGAAAGGACCAGGATTGAAGATCAGGCGAGATTGGTGAAGGCCAATTCAAATTATTTCCAGATTGAAAAAGTTGGATTGACTGCCCCCGGAAACATCAGGAAGGAAGAAAACAAAATTATCTGGGACACTGCTTTTGCCGGTGATGCAGCACTTAAAAGTTACGAAATACTGGTGAACGGCGAAAAAGTTGGGGAAGTTGAGCATCAGCCACAAATCCTGAAAAGTAAACCTTTTACTTTCGAAACTTCCATAAAAGAAGGCGACAAACTGGCGGTGGTTTCGGTTGATAAAAACGGGGACAAAGCAGAAGCTGTATTGGTGTAGAATATTATATCCTGAAATAAAATTTTGATTTCAACATAAAAGAGTCAATCCACAGAATAGTCCTGTGGATTGACTCTTTGGTATAATCACGCTCATAACTCTGTAGAGCTATCCAATGCAATTATTCAGGTTGAATTTTTCTGATTTTTATGGAGAATGCTTTCGATGGATTAACAGAGGTCAATAAATGAAATTCAGCATCGGTAAATCCGCGTGATTTTAGCTCCGGATAAAGTTTGGTAAAAATAGCCGTGAAAGGTTTGATGTCCTGTTTTTTCTTTTGCGGATCATACCAGCCAGCATCGTGCGAAATTAATATCCGGTCCAGGATTCCATGTTCTTTCGCAAATACTATTTTCTGAATATGATTTTCCATCTCCCATCCCATTCCGTCCAAGCTGATCCAGCAACCGGTTTTGGCAACTTCCAGATAAGCATTGTTATCCTTTTCGTTTTGCGCATGCACCCAAATAAAGGCTTCAGGCGAAACACCCATTTCTTTAAGAATTTCGAGCTGGGGCCACATCCCTTTAGCTTCACCGGTATGAGAGGCAATGGTTAAGCCTGTTTGCAGGTGAGTCAGTGCAGCTGCTTTCACCAGTTTCTGATGTAGGATTGATAACGAATCCCTGTTATCAATCCCGATCTTGATAAAACCTGGTTTGATTGAAGTTCCTTCAATCCCATTCCGGTATTCATCAATCCACTTTCCCGCCAGATTCTCGGCCGGTATTTCCTTTGCATATTCAGGAATAAATATATCATTCCGTGCTCCGTATAGTCCGGTATTGGTGATGATCCGAATACCGGTTTTGTTTGCTATTTTTTGAAGCAGCACAGGATCTCTTCCCAGATAATCAGGTGTGGCATCGACAAAATAATTGACTTTTAATTCTTTCAGTTCTTCGAAATAAGGCAGGATTTCTTTCAGAATCGAATCATGATCCCAACTTTTTGGTTGAATGCTGTCGGCTCCGATAAAATCGACCAGAATGTGTTCGTGTGTCAGCCAGACCTGGTTGGTATCAGCCTCGTGGATTCCATTTACATCCTGGATAAAAACTTTCGGATTGGGAGCCGAACACCCCAGGATCAGGATAATGGTACAAATCAGGACCGAAATTAATCTTTTATTTTTCATCGGTGTAGGTTTACTGTGAGCCGGTTCGAATAACAAACCCAAATTAAAAAAAAAATCACGAAAATGAAAGGCGAACAATTCTTCTACGCCACATAAATTGAAGCAGCAAAGAATTCCGGATTCCGAAAAAAAAGGAGCTCCATCCCCAATTCGGATTTTTATTCGAGGAATTAAAGCAACAGCTGAACCAAATGTTTCGGATTGAAAAATTAAATCGGCAGTTTCTGCACCGAAACATCCGGCAGTTTTTTAAATTGGATGGGTTTTCAACCTTTTTTACTTTTGATGTGTCGTATAAACACTTATCTTTACTTTCAAAATTCTAAATATCAAAATTCACCTAAGTATGAAGAAATTATTCGGTTCACTGGTTCTTGCCGCGATCATTGCATCTTGCTCGGCACCTAAAAAAGAGTTCGCTCCTTCCTATTCGAAAGCTGATTTCGAAAAAGAAGTTAACGGAAAACAAACCACCCTGTTTACTTTAAAAAATGAAGGTGGAATTATTGTAACCCTGACCAATTATGGTGCTAAAATCGTTTCAGTATTTGCGCCTGACAAAAACGGTGCGATGGAAGATGTTACGTTGGGTTATGCCTCCATCGACGGATATGTTAACGGCGATGCAGGTCAGGGCGCAGTTGTTGGTCCTTATGCCAACCGCATTGCAGGTGCCCAGTTCGAAATCGACGGACAGGTTTACCAGTTACCGCAAAACAACATGCAGGCCTGTTTACATTCAGGAACCGAAAGTTTTTACCGCCAGGTTTATGATGCCGTTGAAGTACCGACTGCAGATGGTCCATCGGTTGAAATGACTCTGGAAAGTCCGGATTTACAATGGGGATTTCCCGGCAACAAAGTGGTAAAAGTGACTTATACCCTAACCAAAGACAACGAATTGAAAATTGATTACGAAGCAACAACCGATAAGGCTTGTTATTTCAATTTAACCAACCACGTTTATTTTAACCTGAAAGGTGAAGGAAACGGCGACATTCTGGATCATGTCTTGGTTGTTGATGCCAATTATTCGACTGCAGTGGCCGATTCGCAGCTGATTCCAACCGGAGAAATTGCAGACATCCGCGGAACTGCCATGGATTTCACAACTCCTCACACAGTAGGCGAACGAATTAACGATCCGATGCCACAGCTGAAAATGGGTGGTGGTTACGATCACAATTATATCCTGAACAAAGATCAGAACGGACACGAAATGACTTTCTGCGCCAGCCTTTACGAACCCGTATCTGGCCGTTTCATGGAATGTTTCACGACTGAACCAGCCGTTCAGCTTTATACCGGTAACTTCCTGAAAGGAAACATCATTGGTAAACGTGGCAATCCATACAATTACCGCAATGGAATTTGTCTGGAAACTCAGCATTATCCTGATTCCCCACACCATCCTGAATTTCCGAATACATTGCTGAAACCGGGCGAAACATTAAAATCGACTACGATTTATAAGTTCTCTGTTAAACAGTAATCAGTCTTAAATCAGATACAGAATCCCGGTTGTTCAGTCAGCCGGGATTTTTTGTTTTAAACCATTTCCCAATCCTGAAGTCTATGAACCGGTGAAATCAAAAGAATAGTATTCCGGAAAATGCTTTACAGGACAAATCTGAATTCTATTTCAAATTTTCTAAGAACATAAAACACTCCTGAACTGTTTCTTTAGCAACAATTTAAAACTAAAACCACATGTCGGCAAAAAACACATCTTCAGACTCAAATTCTTCGGTTTTTATTCAGCAACATTCTGCACAGTTACGAATCTGGCACTGGTTGACCTTTTTATTTATTACCGGATCGATTGTTACGGTTTTGTTTAATTCAACCATGCTATCGTCACGCGACAATGTCAGTCTGGTTAAGGAACAGCTCGAACGCAAGGGAGTCACCGTGAACGACGAACAGGCTTTTGCCGTTTCGCACGAATACGAAGAAAAAATGTGGGATGTGCATAAATTGATCGGATATGGATTAGCCATCCTGTTGTTGGCCCGGGTGGTGATTGAATTCACTCAGCCTGAAGAAGAAAAAATGCGAAACAGACTAAAAAAAGCGATTCAATTATCCAAATCTGCAGATTCGAACAAGGCAGATTACACCCATTATATCCGGGTTAAACGTTCCTACATGTTGTTTTTCGTTTTACTTTTCCTGATGGTGCTTACCGGATTGGGAATGTCGTTCGGCCGTGAACTGAGTTTCTCACGTGAAATTTTACGAAATGTAAAAAGCGTTCACGAATTTGTTCAATATTTAATTTATGTCTTTATTATCATCCATCTGGCCGGTGTAGTTCTGGCTGAAAACGGGAAAATACGGGGAATCGTTTCAGGAATGATTCATGGAAATAAATCCTGAAAAAAGTAGAAATCCAGGATTTTATCTGATGTTTACCTGAAAATGATGGTTTTAATCATTTCCTCGCCTGCTACTTCATTGAGCCGGACACGGATTTCTTCTTTCATCATCAGCAACTCGTTCCGCACAATGGGTGAAGTGGTTTCGACAAACAACGTGCTGTTCTGAATGTAAATGTTTCCGGTGTAGCGGGCAACCGTTTTTCCCATCACCGATTCCCATGATTTTATCAAATCCAGTTCGCTAAGTTTGCGGTCCAGTTTATTTTCCTGAACAAAGCTTTTTAACACTGAACTTATACTTTGGGTATTACTTTTTCTCATGGCTTTTATTTCTCTTATTGTTGTTTAGGTCTTGATTATTGATGGTCAGGACATGTCCTGACCCTACTATGTTGTAATTTCTATGCCCCGTGTTCTTTGCTTTCTGCCCCTATACCACAGCACCGTCGCTGATGGTAAAAATCCGTGATTCGGTTTCGAGGCTGGAAATCATCTGGTCGAGGTGTTCACGGTTCGTGTCGGTGATAAAGATCTGTCCAAAATGATCGTCAGCCACCAGTTTCACGATTTGCTCCACCCGGCCTTTATCCAGTTTATCAAAAATATCATCCAGTAATAAAATGGGTGTCAGTCCCGAAATTTCTTTCATAAAATCGAATTGCGCCAGTTTTAACGCGACAAGATAGGTTTTCTTCTGGCCTTGCGAACCAAACTTTTTAATCGGGTATGCAGCCAGTTCGAATTCGAAATCGTCTTTGTGAATTCCGGTCGAAGTGTATTGCAGCATCCGGTCTTTGCCGATTGAATCTTTCAGTAACTGTTCAAAATTATTTTCAGTCAGTTCGGATTGCAATTTCAGTCCGACTTCCTCTTTTCCTCCTGAAATCAGTTCATAATATTTCTGAAAAATGGGCTGAAGTTTTTCGATGAAACTGATGCGAACGGCGTGTATTTCCTGGCCATATTTAACCAGCTGATCGTCCCATACTTCAATGGACTCGGGACTAAAGGCATTCCTTCCGGCAAACTGCTTCAGCAAAATATTTCGCTGCTGAAGTGCCCGGTTATACCGGATCAGATGATCGAGGTATACCGCATCGTATTGCGAAATAACGGTGTCGACAAAACGCCTCCGGTCTTCGCTGCCACCCATAATCAGGTTGGTGTCCGACGGGGTCACCACAATCAACGGAAGTAACCCGATGTGTTCCGAAAGTTTTTTATATTCTTTCTGATTGCGCTTGAAGATTTTTTTCTGGTTGCGTTTTATGCCGCAATAAATAAGTTCATCCGAATCGAGGCGTGAATATTTTCCCTGAATCATGAAAAAATCCTGATTAAAACGAATGTTCTGACCATCTACTGAATTCAGAAAACTTTTACAAAATGACAGATAATAAATGGCATCCATCAGGTTTGTTTTTCCGGCGCCATTGTTTCCAATAAAACAATTTAAACCGTCAGTAAACTTAAATTCAGCATGTTCAAAATTTTTAAAATTGACCAGCGATAATTCTTCGATATGCATATTTCGAACTGTTAGCAGGAACAAAACTACAAATTTCTGCCTGCGATCGGGCAAAAAAAATTAGTCGTTAAGGATAATAACACCAATGTGTTGATTAATATTCATTTTTCTGTTCAAATTCTGACGATTATTTTTGAAAATAGTATATTTTTGCCATTCGATTTTCGAACTATACTATACAAAATGGCAAAAGACAAAAAAAACGCGCAGGTGGATAACCTCATCGAAGTAGAAAATGCACTAACCAAGACAGAGCAATTTCTCGAATCAAATCAGAAACTGATTTCGATTGTTATTGGAGCAGTTGTAGTCGTAGCGGTTGGTTATCTGGGTATGAAAAAGTTTTATCTGGAACCACGCGGCATAGAAGCTCAGGAACAAATGTTCATGGCTCAGAATTATTTTGAAAAAGACTCATTCAACCTGGCGTTGAATGGCGACGGAAACAATCCCGGATTTTTAGATATCATCGACGATTTCGGTTCTACTGATGCCGGTAATCTTTCATATTATTACGCTGGAGTTTCTTACCTGAACATGGGTCAATACGAAAACGCAATTGACTATCTGAAAAAATTCGATACCGACGATCTGCTTCTGGGTCCGATTTCAGTAGGTGCACAGGGTGATGCCCAGCTTGAACTTGGTAAAAAGGAAAAAGCCCTCAGCTTATATACCGATGCCTATAAAATGAACGACAACGAACTGACTACACCAATTTACATGCTGAAAGCCGGTGAATTGCTTGAGAGTTCAAACAAAAGTGCCGATGCTTTAAAATTATACGAAGAAATCAAACTTAAATTCCCTGAAAGCAACGAAGGAAGAAGCATTGATAAATACATTGCACGTGCAAAAGCAAAAATGAACAGCTAATTCAAGCTAAAAGGGAAAAGTCAAAAAAGAATTTATTCAGGTTTCGACTGATTTTCTTTACTTATAAGATAAAAAAAGTCCCCTCTTTGCAGGGGATTTTTTATTTTTGACAAATCATCAAATACTTATCATGGCTACAAAAAATTTATCAGAATACGACATTGAATCAGTTCCTTCCGCTACAGACATGAAATTCGGGATTGTGGTTGCTGAATGGAATTACGAAATTACCGGTGCCCTGGCTCAGGGTGCAGTCGACACCTTGAAGGCTCACGGCGCTAAAGACGAAAACATCATTCTCAAACATGTCCCCGGAAGTTTCGAATTGACACTCGGAGCACAATACATGGCCGAGTTCACCAATGTGGATGCCATCCTGATTCTGGGCTGTGTCATTCAGGGAGAAACCCGTCATTTCGATTTTATTTGTCAGGGCGTAACCCAGGGAATCACCAACCTGAATATGAAATACAACAAACCGTTCATTTTCGGATTGCTCACCACCGATAACCAGCAACAGGCACTCGACCGGGCAGGTGGCCGTTTGGGAAACAAAGGTGATGAGGCAGCCATTACAGCCATTAAAATGCTGGCATTAAAAAATGATCTGGCGACATAAAAAAAGGGGCTTTCGCCCCTTACTCATTTAATCTCAATAAAACCACTATTGACCCTGAGCGCCTTGTCCGCCCATACGACCCTGACCATTTCTTCGCATTTCTTCGCGTTTCTTCTGCATATCTTCGTACAGTTTAACCTGTTCTTTAGTTAAAACAGCTTTTATTTCCTTATCTTTTTCTGCCTGAATTGTCCGCATGGTTTCACGCATTTTGGCACGTTCATCATCGCTGGCATCACGCATTTTCGACCAGTCGGCTGACTGTTTTTCCATGTACTTTTTATTGATCGCGGTAACTTTTGCTTCCTGATCCTTGTTCAGTTTCAATTCTTCTACCAGTCTGGCTGTTTGTCTTTTCAACATTTCTTCCGGATTAAACTGCGAACGATCTCCCATTGGCCTTCCCTGTTCGGTTCTTGACGGACGTTGTCCGCCCCCTCTTTCCTGTGCTATTGTTGATCCTGCAGCAAACAGAAGAACTAACAGCATGATTCCTGATTTTTTCATGAATTTGTATTTTAAGTGACTAAAACTGTTACTGATGCATAGACTATCCTGAAATCAAAAAGTTTAAGCATGAAATTTCATATACGGAAAAAAAATGCATTTATCCTTCGATAAAAAATCAATATGCCTATTTTTGAAAAAATTAATACCTGAAAATATTGAAAGCACTTCTTTTTGCTGCAGGACTGGGCACACGACTGAAACATCATACTCAGGATAAACCCAAGGCGTTAGTTTCATTGGCCGGGAAACCGCTGCTTCAGCATGCCATCGAACATTTAAAACAATTTGGAATAAGCGAGATAACGATCAATATTTTTCATTTTGCTGCACAGGTCATTGAATTTATTGAAGCAAATAATTCCTTTGGCATCACGATTCATATTTCGGATGAACGAGGACAGCTTTTGGATACCGGTGGCGGATTGAAAAAAGCAGGCGACTTTTTGAAAGGTGACGAACCGGTACTGATTTACAATGTGGATGTGATCAGTAATCTGGATCTGAATGTATTAATGAAATATCATCAGGAACAAAAAGCTTTGGCAACCCTGGTTGTACGCCAGCGTGAAACAAGCCGCTACCTGATGTTCGACAAAAAACAACAATTGGCCGGCTGGAAAAATTTCAGCAGCGGTGAAATCCGAGTCTGTCGCGAAGATTCGTTTCCTGAAGCAGAACCGTTGGCGTTTAGCGGAATTCACCTCATCGAACCCAAATTACTTGATCTGATAACAGAAGAAGGAAAATTCCCGATCATGGATCTCTATCTGCGACTAGCCAAAGATCATCGGATCAAAGCGTTTATCGATCAATCTGATCTGTGGATGGATCTGGGAAAACCTGAACAACTGGAACTGGCAGAGGAACTTTTCAGGAACAAAATAAAATAACAAAAGAGGTTGAATAAAATAAGTCCCGGTCATCCTGAATTTATTTCAGGATCTAATCGAATTAAAATCAGATCCCGAAATAAATTCGGGATGACGAACTCCATGGATCTGACAACTTTTAAAACAACCGCCTTTTCTGGTTTTAAATCTGTTTTATTTCGCTGCTTCAGGCTTCAGCGCAACGCCATAATAATTCCCAAAATCGAACCACTTTTTAAATGCTTCCTGAACCTCGCCGACAGTGATTGAATTCACGGTTGACACAAATTCTCCAAAATGACTGAAATCTTCGTCACCGCTGTAATAGGTGTTGCTCAAAATGCTTAACCAGTATTTATTTTCGCGCAGGTTTGTTTCGTGTTCGCGCAGAAGTTTTTCGGTTGCTTTCTGTAAATCGTCGGCTGATGGACCTTTGGCGATAAAATCTTTGATCTGGGCAAAAACAGCTTCTTTCAGTTCATCCAGTTTGGCCGGATCGGCACCGTAATAAATGGTGATGCCATATTTTTGTTCCGGATATTTTTCAGCCGAAGGATTTGCACCGATGTAATACACGCTGCTTTTATCTTCGCGGATAACCTCCAGCAAACGGGTCGTCAGGATTTTACCAACGGCATTGATCAGGAGTAAATTCCTTCGGTTGTAATCAAAATCGCCATGAAAAACCAGGTATTGCATACTTTTGGCATCCTGACCTTTATATACTGTTTTGTCAACTACTCCTGAAGGTGCGTCAATTCCCAAATCCTTCCACTGTTCATTTTTATGGTTCGAAGGAATGGAAGCCAGATATTTCACCACCAGTTTTTTCAACTCTTCCCTGTCAATTTTCCCCACGAAGAAAAATTTGAAGTCGCTGGCATCGCTGAAACGTTCGCGGTTAATTTCTGCAATCCGCAATAAATCAGCTTCGTTCAGCAATTCGGCCGACATGGGCCGTTCACGTGGACTGTAATTTGCGGAGACCACCTGCAAGGTATCCTGAAAAGCTGCATCGGGCGATGTTTTTTTATTTTCGAGTGCCCCGGCTGTTCGGGTCATAAACGAGTTAAAAGCTGCCGGATCGGTGCGCTGGCCGGTGAAACTCATGTAAATCAGCTGCATCAGGCTTTCAGCATCTTTTAACGAAGAAGCTCCGGAAAATCCTTCCCGCAGATCGGTGAGGAAAGGACTTAAGGAAACCGCCTTTCCGGACAAAAGTTTATCGAGCGAAACATTGTCGAATTCACCCAGCCCGCTCAAATTCATGACAGTTGGTGCCAGATCGGCCGATACATCATCTTTCTGACCATAAAGCGAACTTCCCCCTAAACTGTACGCTGAAAACAGGATTTCATCATCTTTAAAACCGGTGGATTTCACAACCACTTTTGCACCGTTCGATAAGGTCCATTCTTCGGCATCAACCGGTTCTATTTTCCGGATCGAAGTGATTGATCCCGGATTTGGTTCAACCGGAATCAGCGGTTTATCGATCACCACATCAGAGTAAGCTGTCACCGGGATTTGTTCCGCTTCAGCCAGATATTGATGAATTTCTGCTTCCGACGGAACAACAACTCCTTCTTTTTCAGGAGCAGTTAAAATGACCACCCGGTTTTCTTTGGTAATCCATTCTTTGGCCAGAGCATTTACCTCTGCCAGTTTTATCTCCGGAATAAATGCATTAAAATACTGGTATTCATTTTCTATTCCCGGGAATGGTTCTTCGGTAATTAAAAAGTTGCGTTTATATTCCTCGGCGTAACTGCCCGATTTTTGTTTTTCACGCTCGTTATAGGCGTTTTCAATCATGGTCAGCATCGCTTCTTTTTGCCGGTCGAGTTCGGTTTGAGTAAAACCAAATTTCAAAACCCGTTCATTCTCGACCAAAACGGCTTTTATGCCTTCTTCGATTTTCCCATTCTGACAAACGGCTACCGAATTGTAAACGCTTTTGGGCCCGAATAATTCGCTGTAACTCGAACTGGCAAACAAAAACGGTGGATTTTCCTTTTGAGTCAGTTCGGCGAGCCGGTCGTTAATCATCGAATTATACAGGTTTCGAACCAGCGATTGGCGGTAATCGCCTAAAGTTTTTGATTTCCGGAGCGGATGTTTATAAAATATCTGAGCCACGCAATAAGGTGCTTCCGGATCGGTCACCACAGAAACCAGTGTTTCCTTGTGATCCGGAATGTCGAAGGTTTCCTTTTTGCGTTCGTTTTTCACTTTCGGGATCTGCGAAAAGAGTTCCTTAACCTGTTTGACCATGGCATCCTGATCGAAATCTCCAACCACAACAACTGCTTCCAGATCGGGACGGTACCAGTCATTTCGGAATTTTCGTAACAATTCAGGAGCCGCATGATCGACCACTTCCATTTTTCCGATCGGGAGCCGGTTGGCATATTTCGAATCATGCAGGAAAACAGGAAGCCATTTCTGCATCATCCGGTCGTCGGCATCGCGTCCTCCGCGCCATTCCTCGTGAACCACTCCCCGCTCCTTTTCAATTTCTTCGTCCGAGTCGGTCACCTGCCAGGCCCAATCGTACAAAACCTGCAGGCCTTTATTCATGTACTGCACAGAATCGAGTGGCACTTTTATCATGTAAACCGTTTCGTCGAAACTGGTGTATGCATTTATTTCAGGGCCAAACTCCATACCGATCGATTCCAGGTAATTGATCAGCTCATGTTTCGGAAAATTCTTTGTTCCGTTAAATGCCAGGTGTTCAGCAAAATGAGCCAGCCCCTGTTGATTATCATCTTCGTCGACAGAGCCTGCCTTAACCACCAGATACAGATCAGCCCGGTTTTGGGGAGTATTGTTCGCCCGCACATAATAGGTCATTCCGTTGGCCAGAATACCTTTCGACACTTTGGGATCGTTGGGTAACGAATCGCTCAGTTTAAATTTTGGCTGTCCAAAACTAAGCGACACAACCAGCATCAATATTGATGTCCAAATTCTTCTCATTTCCTGAATATTATAAGATTTAAATTTTGCTTTACAGATGTTTCCTTACCGCATGTGCAAAGGCATTCTCCTCATTGGAAAAGGTTTTTAAAAACTGGCTCTTCAATTCCGTCGGGCCATTGTCGACGATGTACGAATAATTGGTAAACTCCAACAAATCCAGGTCATTAAAATCATTTCCGATACCCAGAGTTTGGGAGTGTTCAATATTTAAGGTGTCACAAATAAATTTTACGCCATTGCCTTTTGAAACAGACTGGTGGAAAATTTCCATCCAGATAAATCCGGTATCCAGCGGAGAACTGGTCCGGACCACTTTTACATCCGGAAACCGATTTTCAATTTCTTTCCTGAACAGCGTAAACTGCTCCGGATCATTGGGGAAAACTACCAGAAACTGACAGGCTTCAGATTCCAGTTTTTGGTTTACAGGCAATATTTCTGAATGGTAGCGGTGAAAATCGAAATAACTCTCGAACTCGGAACAATGAACACTTCCGCGGTGATACCAGCAACTGTAATTTTCAGGAACAGGCTTGAAAAGATGGAAATTCAGATCGCGACCAACCAAAAAATCAATCAGATCCTGAACAATAGTCTGGTTCAGATTCTGATGATAGATTAATTCATGGTGTTTCCAGTCGTAAACTCCGGCTCCGGAAGAAAAAACGATGTAATCGAACGGCACATCCGGAGCAATCACATCCATAGTTTTATTCAGGTTACGTCCTGTGGCTATTACCCGTAATATCCCTTTCTCTCCAAGCGAATGCAGGGTTTCCAGATTTTCCTTCGAAATCGACTTGTCATTCTTCAGAAAAGTTCCATCGAGATCGGTTGCGACCAGCTTTAAAGTATGGTTGTTAATCATTTTATTCAAAAAATAAAATTTATACGACAATGAAGATTTTGGTTTTTCCGCCGGAATAATTTACAAGCCTTCGATTATTCTTTTTGTTCCGGCGTAATCCAACTCTTCATTCATCCCCGGCTTGAAAGCCGGGGCTACCAATATACCGTCCCGATGGGACGAAAAGAAAAAATAACACTTCTGGTCTCGCTCTTTCAATCCAGCAATTGGTAGCTACTCAACTGAACAGGTGCATTGAGTGAGGACAAAACCTTTTCGAGCAGAATACCTTCTGATGGCTGATAATTGTAACCAAAAGTTGCACGCACCGCGATCGAAATAAACTGAACTGCCCGATCGATGGCAATTGGCAAACTATCACCCTGAATCAAAGAACCTGTAATGACACTGGCAAAAGCATCACCTGTTCCCGGATAGCTGGCCGGCATGTAATCGCAAACCACTTTCCAAAACCTTTCGTCGGTGCTGTTATAGGCCACGACTGATGTTTTTCCGCGACGATCAGTCACCGGTGCGCTGGTTATAATTACAGTCTGCGGACCAAAATCGGCCAACCGTTTGGCCCAGTTTTTCAATTCCGATTCCGAAATCTCTTCGGTATAAGGTTCGTCGAGCAACAAGGCCGCTTCGGTCAGATTAGGTGTAATCACGTTCGCCTCTCGTACCAGTTCCTTCATTTTTTCAACCATTTCAGGAGAAAAAGAACGGTACAGCTGACCATTGTCGCCTAAAACCGGATCGACCACAATCAACTGATCGGTTTGCTTAAAGTCATGAATAAAACCACGAACAATATCGATTTGTTTTACCGAACCCATGTATCCGGAGTAAATGGCATCGAAATGTAAATCAAGCCGTTTCCAGTGATCAATAATCGGATTCATTTCGTCGGTCAGATCATGAAAATGAAAATCAGGAAAAGCACTGTGCGTGGACAATACGGCAGTAGGCAACGGACAAACCTGAACTCCCATGGTTGATAAAACCGGCATGATGACGGTTAACGATGAACGGCCAAAACCGCTTAAATCGTGAATGGCGGCGATACGCGGAACTAAATTCTTATACATGACAGTGTAATTTTTGCATCAACGAATGTACAGATTAATTGGTTTTGATAAAGGTGCCGAACGTTCAGGAATTAGAATTCCAAAATTAATACCTCTCCCGAAATTGAAAACCGATTTAATATTGTTTAACAATTCGAGTGGCAACAGACCGAAAAAAAAGAGATTACTTTTGACGCGACCTCATTATTGGGTTCGATTTTATATCTTTGCAGACCAAAATTTTAGATTATAGAAGAATGAAGATTGCAATCATTGGATACGGAAAAATGGGAAAAGAGATCGAAAAAATCGCTCTTGACCGCGGACATGAAATAGTTTTAAAAATCGACATTACCAATCCGAAAGATTTAACTGTCGCAAACCTTCAGAAAGCAGATGCGGCAATCGAATTCACGACACCATCATCAGCCGTTGCGAACTATAAACTTTGCTTCGAAGCAGGAACACCGGTAGTCTCGGGAACAACCGGATGGCTGGATCAACTTCCTGAAGTTCAAGAACTTTGCAAAGCGATGAACGGAACATTTTTTTACACGTCCAACTACAGTTTAGGAGTCAATATTTTCTTTGCCCTGAACAAACGGCTAGCTGAACTGATGGCCGGCCACCCGGAGTACAAAATTGAAATGAAAGAAATACACCATACCCAGAAACTGGATGCCCCGAGCGGAACAGCCATTACACTGGCTGAAGGAATCATGGAAGAAATTCCGGAGATAAAAAACTGGGTGAACGAACCGTCTCAGAAACCTGATGTTTTGGGAATTATTTCTGAACGTGAAGGTCAGGTTCCGGGAACCCACATCATCAACTACGATTCGGAAGTGGATTACATTGAAATTACACATTGCGCCAAAAACCGCAAAGGACTTGCCTTTGGCGCTGTTTTAGCCGCTGAATACAGCTTCGGTAAAAAGGGAATTTTATCGATGAATGATTTGCTAAATCTTTAATAACAATATAAAATGAGAGAATTACTTTCCAATAAATGGTTCAAATTTATCCTGGTCGGAACTATTTATTTGTTGTGGGTTATCTGGATCGAAAGTTATTTGTGGTTGCTTGGTCTTGCAGCTATTTTCGACATGTATGTGACTAAAAAAGTACATTGGGCATTCTGGAAAAAGAAAAATACTCCTGACGGAAAACAAACAAAAACGGTTGAATGGATCGATGCCATCATCTTTGCAGTTATTGCAGCCACTTTTATCCGCATGTTTTTCATCGAAGCCTACACCATTCCTACCTCTTCGATGGAAAAATCGATGTTAATCGGTGACTATCTTTTTGTCAGTAAAACATCATACGGTCCGAAACTACCCAATACACCACTCTCGTTTCCGTTTGTTCATCACACCATGCCTTTCTCGAAAACAACAAAATCGTATGTCGAATGGATTAAAAATCCGTACAAGCGTGCCGCAGGGTTTGGTAAAGTAAAAAATAACGATGTGGTCGTTTTTAACTTTCCTGAAGGAGATACCGTAGCGGTTAACGTACAAAACCAAAGTTATTACCAGCTGGTTCGCAGTTATGGCCGCGACCGGGTTTGGAATGAAAAAGAAACTTTCGGCGAAATTATTTCGCGCCCTGTCGATAAACGCGAGAATTACATCAAACGCTGCATTGGTATTGCCGGCGATGTGATTGAAATTAAAGACGGCCAGGTTTATGTGAACGGAAAACCCCAGCAACATTTCCCCGGAATGCAATACGACAACATCATTACTACGGATGGCTCCGGAATAAACAAACGCACTCTGGAACAACTTCAGATTGCTGAAGACGACCGCCATGTGACTTCAACCAACCAGTATTACATGCCATTAACCGAAGCGAATGAGCAGAAACTGAAGGAAATGAAGAATGTTACTTCGATTCAACGTGCAAATGTACCGGCAGGAAACTGGGATCAGAACATTTTCCCGTTCAGCAGCAAATATCCGTGGAATGTCGACAATTTCGGACCGCTTGAAATTCCGAAAAAAGGACAGACGGTAAAACTTACCCTGGATAACCTGCCCATTTACCAGCGCATCATCGATCTGTACGAAGAAAACGACCTGAGCGTAAAAGACAGTACCATATACATCAACGGTTCGCCAGCCGACAGTTATACCTTCAAAATGAATTATTACTGGATGATGGGTGACAACCGTCACAATTCAGCCGACTCGCGTTACTGGGGTTTTGTACCTGAAGACCACATCGTTGGAAAAGCAGTATTCATCTGGTTATCACTCGATAAAGACCAGCCTTTCTACAATAAAATCCGCTGGAGCAGATTGTTCTCATTTGTACATTAGAACCTGAACCTGGATTTATATCTTTCAAAAAAGGGATTCATTCTTTAAAAATAAGAATGAATCCCTTTTTATTTGATTCGGTTCAAGCTAGAACAAAAAACCTAAGCGTATCCCTCCGGAAAAAGTTAAGGCATTCGAATCGGAACCGGTAAAGGCAAAATACCGGATATCTTTTTCACCACCGCCAAAAAGATATCCCACTGAGCAAAAAAAGTCAACCGCAAACTTATTACTGTAAACAACCTGTTTCCCGGCGTTCAGCAGTACGGCAAGTTTAGTCGTTGTTCCTTTTACATTAACCGATTCCGATCCCCAAAATGTGGTATTGTGGTCGTAGCTAAACGAAGCAATTGCCAGTTCAGGTTTAATGTACGAACCCTTCAGGATGTGCGCATACCGCATTCCCTTCAAATAAAAATCAGGATCGCGGATAAATTTAAACCCGGCTTTCAGGAAAAAACCGGTTGCTTCCATATTATTCTCATCAGCATCTCCATTGCTGATGATACCCAATTCTGTTTCAAAACTTTGTCCTGGTTTTATACTTCGCTCGAAACTAACCGCATATGCCCCCGCAGCAGGCGAAAGAAAATTAAATTTCAGAACATTCCTGTGCTGCAAATCGTAATCCGGACTCTGAGTCATCGAATTGCTGATGATCATCTCCCGGCCATCGGCAAAAACAATCTTTAAAACCTTGTTTTTATCGATTCCCATCAGAACATTACTCCGGAAACCTTCCTGAGCATATTTAATTTCGTCGTCGCCAATTTCGCGCACTTCACACTTTATACTTGCTCCGGAAAGTAAAATCAGTTGATCCAGATATTTTTCCTGTGCGAAAAGAATTCCTGAAATCAGGAATAAAAAGATGGCAATCAGTCGTTTTGTTTTCATAACCGGAAAATTAGCTGAGTTACAAATCCCGATAAAATGATTCTTGATTTGAGTGTTTTTATTAACGTAAAAAAAGAATTTTGGTTAGTGAATTTCGAGTCTGTTGAAGTCACAGAATTGGGTCAATCCGGAAAAAAATCTGGTACCTGAATACAAAATTCTGACAATCAGTTTTTCTCCGGAGGATTAATATTTGTTCTTTAACTGCTTTTGGTTAATTTTACTGTTCTAAAAACAAATCAAATGTCCTGGAAATCGATCACATTCACGATTTTTTTAGTCCTGATTATTATTTTCACCGTTCAGAATCACATTTTGATTGATATCAAATTCATTACCTGGGAAATTCCCGGAATTCCGCTGGTGGTTGTTTTGCTTTTCGGTCTTATTTTTGGTTTCCTCACGGCGATGATGATGGAACTGCCCCGCATTATTAAACTAAAACGTGAATTGAAAAGAGTGGTTCAGGAATTGGAAGCAAGCGAGAAAATTGTTGCCGACAACGACGAGGATGTTAATTCGGAAGGTGTGAGCATGGGCAGCGATTACAATGGGGGATTTTTTAACGAGAAATAATGACTCAACATTCCGGCATTTTACTGAGCACAGCATATTTTGCACCAATCCAATACTTTTCGAAACTGGTTACCTATCCTGAAATTTACATCGAGCAAAACGAAAACTTCATCAAACAAACGTACCGGAACCGGACT
>JBASYJ010000073.1:0-2760 GCA_049277435.1 Prolixibacteraceae bacterium | reverse complement strand
GCCGATATCTACGGAAAAGGGAACGTCCCGACTGATTTTGGCAGTGCATCAAAAATTGCCACACAGTTTAAAACCGATTACAAACTTTATCAAAAACGCATTGCCCTGGCGCTCGAACAACTGAAAGCAGCTGGTGCCCAAAACGGTAAAATTGCTGTAATTGGATATTGTTTCGGGGGAACCGGCGCTTTGGAAACTGCACGTGCCGGATTGGATGTTGCCGGTGTTGTTTGCATACATGGTGGATTGGGAAAAGCTGCCGACCGACCCAACGAACTTATTAAAGCGAAGATTTTGGTTGAAAACCCGGCTGAAGACAAGGGCGTAACCAAAGAAATTTACGAACAGCTGGTTCAGGAAATGAACGAGGGAAAAGCCGATTGGCAAATCATCACTTATGCCAATTGCGGGCATACGTTTACCAATCCGACATCCAGGGAATACAACGAAGTGATGGCTAAACGTGCCTGGAACCACACTCTTTTGTTCCTGGGCGAATTGTTGAAATGACCTGAAAAGACCGATTTCCGAACAAAATTAGCACCGTCAAGTCAGCTATTTATTAGCAAACATATATTTTCAGGGTTTCACTTTAACAGTGAGGCCCTGAATTGTTTTTGCCCATGGCTAAAAAGATTTTCCTGCTTGTCCGAAAGTCAATCAAAAACTGACATTCATCGTTCGAAATTCAAATAAACTTAATGCATCTTTGTGAAACCATCCTATTTGTTGTGGCTATTTACAAAGCAGAAAAATGAGTGAAACAATCTATCTGAACGGAAAATTCATCGCTAAGGACGATGCTTTTATTTCTCCGGAAGACCGGGGTTTTAATTTTGCCGATGGTATTTACGAAGTAATTAAATATTACCACGGCCAGCCATTTCGCTATGAAGATCACCTGGAGCGGCTTCTGCGAAGTCTGCACGAAATCAGGATCGGTTTTGAAGATTTCGGTCAGTTGGAAAGTGTATTCCGAAAACTACTGGAAAAGAATGAATTAGCCGGTCAGGATGCTGGAATATATTTGCAAATCACCCGTGGAAGCCAAACCCGGATTCACCGGTTTCCAGAAAACACAAAACCAACGGTTTACGCCACCGCATTTCCTTTTGCTTCAAAAACGGATCAACTCGAACATGGGATCAAGGTAATCACAACCGAAGATATTCGCTGGCTGCGTTGCGACATCAAATCGATTTCGCTGCTTCCCAACGTGCTGGCCGCCGAAAAAGCACATGAGCAGGATGCCATGGAAGCCATTTTTATCCGCAACGGCATTGTTACCGAAGGTTCACATTCCAGTTTTCTGGCAGTGAAAAATGGTGTTGTTTACACGCATCCGGACTCTAACCTGATTTTACCTGGCATAACCAAAAAAGTTGTTCTTGAAATCTGCAAAGCCCATAACATTGAAGTGGTTGAGGAAGGAATACCAGCTTCGGACCTGGCTGCAATGGACGAAATGATGATTGTTGGCACCGGTAGTGAAGTTACTCCGGTCGTCCAACTGGATGGGATTCTGGTTGGAACCGGCGAACCTGGAACGCTTACACGTTTTATTCAGGAAAAATTCTTTGAGCAGGCAAAATTCATACCTGAAAATCACTAAAATAAAATACCATGAAGATTAAAATTTACCTGATTGTTACGCTTTTTGCAATTGCTGGGAATAGTTTTTCACAATCAAATTCCACCTGGGGTAACTGGTCGTAGCATTTGGGTGAATGGAAAGGCGAGGGGAGCGGTCAGCCTGGTCAGGGAGTTGGGACTTTTTCGTTTCAAACAGATTTGGATGGCAAGATTCTGGTTCGTAAATCGCATTCGGAATTTCAGGCAAACGGAAACCGGCCTGCGGCTATTCATGATGATCTGATGATCGTTTCACCTGATTTTACTGGTAATCCAACAAAAGCTGTGTATTTCGACAATGAAGGTCATACCATCAATTATACAATTACCTATGCTGAAAATACAGTTGTTTTGCTGAGCGAAAAGATTCCAAATGTTCCTGTATTTCGCCTGAGCTATTTTTTGCTTGAAGACCAGACGGTGAATACAAAATTCGAACTTTCGCAGGATGGTGAAAAGTTTATGACCTACATCGAAGGAAAGAGCAAAAAGGTAAATTAAAGGCAATCGTGGCCGGCGAAATTTAAAATCAGGAATGAGCACTGGCTAAAACATTGAGTTTTTTCCAGTGATTGAAGAGAATAAACGTAACCACAACAGCTGAGCAAACATCCGAAATAGGCATCGACATCCAGATTCCGTGCAGTCCAAAATAATTGGGAAGCAGGTAAATCAGTGGAATAAGAATAATTACCTGGCGTAGTAAAGTAAGCCCAACGGCAATTTTTGCTTTTCCCATCGACTGAAAAAAGTTACCTGCAACAACCTGAAAACCTACAAAAGGCAGCGCCATAAGGCCAATTTGCAATCCTTCCCTGCCAATTCCAAGCAGGCCTTCGTCAGACGAATTGAATAGTTTTACGATGGGTCCAGGAAGAGTTTCGACCAAAATAAATGCAAATATGGCAATGACTGTAGCCGAAATCATGGCAATTTTCAGGGTTTCCTTTACCCGGTTGAATGATTTTGCGCCATAGTTAAAACTGATGATTGGTTGTGAAGCCATGTTGATGGCCACGATCGCCATCACGATCATCGTTGCCATGCTGTTTACGATTCCCATGGCGCCAACCGCAAGGTCGCCACCAAAGGCAATCAGTTTGGTGTTGAGTAATCCCTGTACGAAAC
>JBASYJ010000072.1:0-4333 GCA_049277435.1 Prolixibacteraceae bacterium | reverse complement strand
ATTGATGGCGAGAATAACTTTCTTAACGCTATGCTAAAAGTTATTTCCCGACTTCAACAACGAATAATCATCAGCATTCTTGTAATCTATCATATTAAAAATTCGCATTTACTAATTGAATTTTCGAATATATGATTTCAGGCAAAATAAAATCCATGCCTGAAACAGACATGGATTCTATTTTAATATCCGGTGAAGATAAGATTCTCTTTATTTAACAATTGAAAATTCCACTCTTCTGTTAAGTGCACGACCTTCTTCAGTGTCGTTGGTAGCTACAGGATTGGCTTCACCTAAAGCTTTCTGCGAAATACGGTTCGATTTAATTCCTCCGGCAACAATCGATTTAACAACGGCAGAATTACGATTTTTAGAAAGATTCAGGTTGTAATTGTCATTACCCTGACTGTCGGCATAACCAGAAAGGTTAACTTTATATGCACTGTTTTCTTTCAAAATAGAAACAACCTGATCGATTTTTGCTTTTTCGCCGGCATTGAAGTTTGCTTTATTCGAATCGAAATAAACAGGGGCAACTTTTAGTTTTTCAGCCTCAATTTCTTCAGCAGTTTTTTCTTTCACCGGACAACCTTTATTGTCTTTTAATCCGGCAACGGTTGGGCAATCGTCTTCTTCGTCAACAATTCCGTCCTTGTCAGTGTCGATAGGGCAACCAGTTGCATCAACTTTGTAACCTTTTTTAGTGTTCGCGCATTTGTCATCTTTATCGGTAACTCCATCGCCGTCAGCATCCGGGCAACCTTTTAATGCAGCAACACCGGCAACATCCGGACAAGCATCGTCTTTATCAGCAATACCGTCTTTGTCTGAATCCGGACAGCCTTTTAATGAAGTTAAACCTGCAACTGTCGGACAATCGTCTATGTAATCGGCCACTCCGTCACCATCGGTATCAATTGGGCAACCTGTTGCATCAACGGCCACTCCGGCGGGTGTATTCGGGCATTTATCCTTATTGTCGGAAACACCATCCATGTCCGAGTCTTTTGATTTTTCAAAGTCAAGTTCAAAACCTGCAGTAACTTTCCATAAATTTTCAGTCACTTTTTTTGAAGCTCTGGTGGTTTCGATTCCATTGATATAGCCTGCTGATAAATAGGCCGCAAAGCTTGAACTGAGGTAATATTTGGCACCTAAACCAAGGTCGAAGCTAAGACCTGTTTCTGAATTATCGGCAAGAAAACCCGGGCCGGCAAATAAATATGGACGAAGTTTTTTGCTTTCGTCGGATAATTTATACCGCAGGTTTAAATTTGCATTGGCCAAATCAAGGTTGCTGGTTAGTCCGGAACGAAAAACTCCCAAATTTCCCTGGAGAATTAAATCGAGTTTTGGGCTAAGATATGTACCTAAATATAATTCCGGAATAATACCTATGCCACCATTATTTAGTGTGCCATAGGCTCCAAATCCACCACCGAGGCTGATTTTTTTATCGGATGTCTGCGCATTTGTAATTAGTGCAAAGGCAACAATAAGTGAAAGTAAAAGTACTTTTTTCATGTTCGTTTGTTTTTGGTTTCTTAAATATATGAAATATGTTTAGATTATTATCTCGTATTTAAAACAACAATTTTATAATAATGTTGAATTTCCCTGTTTAATATCTTTCGAATACGCGTATTTTCAATCAGAGATGGTCAATGAAATGGAATGTTTTTGAAAATATGAAAGTAATGAATTTATGAAAATAATATATTATAGATTCTAATTTGTTTGTTGCATGCTGCATCCGCATTTCAAATTAATATTCTAATAAATATAATAATTGATCTCCTGTTAATATGTTGTTTTAGTTTTTTTTTTTCTTTTTCTGGAAAATGTAATTATTCAGTCGTAGGCAATATAGCAATTAATCGAGTTGCTTCGTAAGGTTTTTGTTGATTTTTGATTGCAGTATCAATTATCGATCTGATTGCCGCATAGCCGTCAGGGCCTGCTGTTGATTTGAAAAAGTTGCTTACTTTGAACTTGATCTTGAAATTTCTGATGGCCCTTTCTGAAGCATTATTGTCAGGAGGGATGTGGTGGTTATCCAAAAATGCGAAAACGTAATCTGAATATTTGACCATTCGTTTTTGAAACGATACAAGTTCTTTGATTTTCTGATTTACAGGTTCGTTGATCAGTTGCTGAAAGGGCTGGATAATTTCCTTTGATTTTTGATATGCCAACTTATCTTCTTTACTGATTTGGAGCGCATCGGTAATCAGTTTTGAAAACCGTGGCGCCCAGGTGTTGTCGGGATACTTTTGGGTAAGGAATTTCAGAAACTGTTTAAATTTTATTTTTTGATTCTATTAAGCATTAGTTTTATCATTGCAAACTGAATCATAACCTCGCTTGTGTCTGTTAGGTATTCGAAGTCTTTACTAAGCCTTCGATAACTTTCAAACCATGCAAACGTTCTTTCAACAACCCATCTTTTGGGTATTACTGTAAATTTACTTGAATGGTCTGATCTTAAGACGATTTCAAGAATCCAACCGAAAGTGGTTTTGGTTTTCTCAATGAGTTCACCGCGATAACCGCCATCGGCAACGATC
Source organism: Prolixibacteraceae bacterium (assembly GCA_049277435.1). Classification (GTDB taxonomy): domain Bacteria; phylum Bacteroidota; class Bacteroidia; order Bacteroidales; family Prolixibacteraceae; genus Aquipluma. The sequence goes on along the minus strand of JBASYJ010000072.1, from coordinate 1,766 downwards.
TTGACTAGCCTTTCGAACCGACCTTTTAATAAGGCAATTACATCACTTGCGCCTTTGCTGTCGTGCACATTTGCCGCATGTACAACAACGGCTAGCAATAAGCCCATTGTATCTGTTATAATGTGGCGCTTGCGACCTTTGATCATTTTGCCACCATCAAAACCCCGGTTTTTGCCTCCCAATCTGGTTGTTTTAACAGATTGGCTATCAATACAAGCTAAACTGGGAGATTCATATTTTCCTGCTTTATTGCGTATTTTGTCGCGGAGCAGTTCATGTATTTGTTCTATAATTCCGAAGTTCTTCCATTTCGTGAAATAGTAATAAACTAGTTCCCACTTGGGAAAACAGCCAGGCAACATTCGCCATTGGCAGCCGGTTTTAAGCAAATAAAAGATAGCATTGAAAATGTCACGCAAAGAATGTTTTCTCTTACGGTTGTCGTTTAAAATGCCACTTAAAAGCATCCATTGGCTATCGGAAAGGTTGGTCGAATAGTGTTTCATATGTTCTTAACAGTTTGGAAACCATTAAGATAACGAAACAAAATTGATCAAACAACTGATAGTCAATGTTTTATATTAATATTTTTGAAATTTAAACAGTCTCTCAGTTCCCGCAATAAATGTGCAGTACACAATTGGTGGCCGGCCGCGTTTTCTTTAAAGTAAGAGGGCCAGCAATCGGTGACCAGTGTATTGTTTTCAAAGCCTTCGGGCATGATTTGGTCAATTGCCTTTGTACCGCGGCTTTTGTTGATGGCAATATAAGTAGCCCTTGAGTTTTGGAATGTCCATGCCCAATGGTTCTTTCCGTTGATGTTGACCCCCGTTTCATCGGCACCGATAACATGGCCTTTCAATACAAATTGCCTGATGGATTCATAAACAGGCGCTGCTTTTTGTTTTACTTTTTCCATTAGGTAGCAAACACCGCCGGTCGAAAGAGAAAGACCGAAAAGGGAAGACAACAGCTCGGTGATGCGCTCAACGGGCAGGTATTGCCGCACACTCAGGTAGGAAACCAGTGATTGCACACCCGGGCCATAGCTGACCGGGGTAAGAATACCATCAGGATAAGAAGCCCTATTGTTGTGCCCACGCTGGCAATGCACCTCAAACAAACGGTGTTCGGTAACAATTGACTTAATTGGCGGAATATCAATAACCTGACGGCGACCAATAAAACGGGCCTGGTAATGTGGCTAAGGTCTTCACCACAGCAGGTGCAATAATTGGGGCTGTGTTTCTGTACCACATCAGGGATATCGGCCATTTTAAGGGTTGTGCTTTCATGCCCGGGCTGGGCTCCTGGTTTTTTACCCGAAGGGGTATGCAGGCTTTGGGCCTTTTGTATCTTGGGAAAATCGGACGAAGGGGGCTTGCTACTGTTGCTGCTGTTTTTTTGAGTCTGGTATTTTTCGAGCTGCTGTATCAAAAAATTGTTCTCCTGTCGAAGCTCTGTAATGATCTTCTTCTGGCTTTCAAGTTCGTTGATCAGTTTGGAAACAACCGTATACAGTTCGTTTATTTGTTGCTCGTGATCCATCGCCTTTGTTTTTATACAAAAATGGGAGGAGCAAACATAACAAACATAACAAGCAAAGAAAGCAAGTAAAAGTTACTAACACTCTGAAATATGAGTCCAGGCCGATAACCCTATTTTTCTCAAGTGATGTAGAATCGGGTATTTTCGGAACTTGACTGGTTGTTTGGCAAAATTGCCGTTAAAATTGAGTTGATTACAAAATTGAGTTCGGAAAATAA
>JBASYJ010000071.1:0-15288 GCA_049277435.1 Prolixibacteraceae bacterium | reverse complement strand
CACGCATATAGGCTTCAATTTTCTGATCCAGAAATGCGGTTGAAACTCCTGCTTTTACAAATGGTGCAATATATTCCAGTGTTTGCCCGGCCAGCTTACTGCTTTTTCTGATCCCTTCAATCTGTTCGGGGGTTTTTATAATAATTTTCTCCATGAATTTTTTAAAATTTGTGCAAAAGTCGTTAAATAGGTTGGTATTTCAAAACTCAACAATACTTTTACACAAAGGTTTAAATTAACCGTTACAGAATGGAAAAATTTCAGGAACAACTAACCATTAAATCGTACCAGACCAACCAATACGGACAGGCTTCAATTTCGTCGTTATTTAATATTTTGATCGAGGCCGCCTGGGCACATGCACAGGTGATGGATTGGGGCTATGATAATCTGAAAAGCAATAACTTGTTTTGGGTGCTTTCGCGCATGTACTTTCAGGTTGAAAAATACCCGAACTGGCAGGATAAGATTACCCTGAATACCTGGTCGGCAGGAACGGATGGCATGTATGCCTACCGTGAATATATTCTTGAAGATGAAACCGGAGAGGTTATTCTTCGGGCAAGTTCTGCCTGGCTGATTCTGGATATGGAAACCCGGAAAATATTCAGGCTAGGCGATTACCGGTATACTTTTCCAAAACTGGTAGATGCGAGAGCATGTCGTAATCCCAAAAGAATTAAGCCTGATGTTCATCCTGAAAACCTGAGTTTCTATCCGGTATTATTTAGTGAACTCGATATCAATAAACACTTTAACAGTGTGAAATATGTGGATCGGGTACTGGACGATTTTGGGATCGATTTCCTGAATAAATTTGAACCTGCAGAATTGGAGGTTAATTATTTGAAAGAAGGTCAGGCTGATGATTCGCTTGCAGTTACACGGACTGAAATTTCAGAAAAAGAGTTTCTGAATTGCCTGGTCCGCGAATCAGATCAGGTTGATTTATGTACGATGCGGATTGTTTGGCGGGAAAGAAATTGAATAATATGTAGGGACGCATGGCCATGCATCCCTACATAGCAGCATTTTTTTATTCTGAATACCATTCCAGTATTTTTTTAATTTTTTCTTCCATCGGCATAAATCCATCGAGCCAGTGAATTTCAGTACCCTGCTTTTCCATTCTCCGGAACCAGGTCATCTGGCGTTTGGCAAACTGATGGATGGCGACATTTAAACCGTCAAACATTTCCTGATATGAAATCTGGCCGGTAAGATGTAGTGTCATGTATTTGTATTCCAATCCGTAATAAGTCAGTTGCTCCGGAGATAAACCGCTGTCGAGCAAGCGTTGAACTTCATCGAGCATTCCTTCTTTTAGTCGCTGTTTGAGCCGGGCTGTAATTTTTTTTCGGCGGGCATCGCGTTCGAATTTCACACCAACCACCAAACTGTTAATTTCAGGCATGCCGGTGTTAATATCCGGATGCGACAGGTAATATTCTTCGATTTCGATGGCCCGGGTGGCCCGTTTAACACTTTCTGTGTCAGTCTGGTTGTGCAGGTAATTTTTGTAGCCTTTCAGGATAATTTCGAGTTCCCACAATTGTTTGTATTCAAGTTCTTCGCGAAGCTTTTCGTTGATCGGAACCTGAATCAGTTTGTAATTTTTGAGTACCGATTCCAGGTACAAACCGCTTCCGCCGCACATTACCGGCAGTTTTCCACGTGAAGTGATTTCATCAAAAACCTTTAGGAAATCTTTCTGATATTCAAAGACATTGTATTCGTAACCGGCATCAACAATGTCAATCAGGTGAAAAGGCACTTCCTTTCCGTCAACGATATAATCGGCATAATCCTTTCCGGTTCCCAGATCCATTCCGCGGTAAACCTGTCTGGAATCGGCTGAAATGATTTCGCCACCAAGCACCGATGCCAATTTTGCAGCCACGCTGGTTTTACCTGATGCTGTTGGCCCGAGAATGGTAATTAGATTATATTTTTTGTTGTGCATGAATTCTAAAGTTTTTAGATGTGCAAAATAATGTATTTTTGTAACGCAAACCTGAGTGCGTGGGAAAATTGATGCAAATAGCCATGTAAAAAAGCTCTCAGGATAAATAATAGAGATGATACGTAAAGAACAAAATATCAGGATTAAAAATAAAAAGGCTTTTTTTGATTATGAAATAATCGAAACATTTATTGCCGGAATTCAACTTGCCGGAACAGAAATAAAATCGATCCGGGGGGGAAAGGCCAGTCTGATTGATTCGTTTTGTTCGTTTATTAATAACCAGTTATACGTCAGAAATATGCATATTGCTGAATATGATTTTGGTACCTGCAACAATCACGTTGCCAAACGCGACCGCAAATTACTGATGAACCGCAAAGAACTGGATAAATTGCAGAAGAAGACCAAAGAAGGCGGTATCACCATTGTTCCATTGAAACTTTTCATCAACGATCGTGGATTAGCTAAACTGGAAATTTCGCTTGCCAAAGGAAAAAAGACTTTTGATAAACGCGAAACGCTTAAACTAAAAGATGCTTCACGCGAGATGGACCGGGCAAGAAAATTCTAGAATCTGAAATTTAACCAGGTATTTATCGAATACTCAACTTTTGAAATGTTTGAATGTTGATTGGTTCAAGGATGAAAACAGTGGTATTTTCGAAAAATAACTCAAAAATCCAAAATCATGGCATTGATCAATTCATTAAAACGATTATTTGGCACAACCAAGGACCTTGGAGCTGCCAAAGTGGAAGAACTCAAAGAAAAGGCAGATCCGGTTGTTGAGCATGCAAAAGAATACGTAAAAGACATTGCTGAAAAAATTGAAACTGCAACTGCCGATGTAAAAGATTCGGCTCAGTCATTTACTGAGAAGGTGAAAAACCTGGGCGATGATTTAAAGGAGAAAGCAGAAGACAAACTGGATAAACTGGAAGAAAAAGCTGAAAATTTTGTGGATGACCTAAATGCCAAACTTCAGGCAAAAATTCCAAAATCAGAACCTGCTGTTGAAGAGATTACCGCTTCACTTGAAGAAACTGTGATTGAAGATTCTGGTGAACTGAAAGAAACAACCGACCCGGCTGAAGACCTGATCAAAAATTCTGAAGAATAATTCGATTGATTCAAAAACTAACCTGTAGTCAGGGATTTCTGAATTCTGTAAACAGGCATGTTGAAATTCAGAAGCTATTGGGGCTGAGGAATTTATTTTCTCGCGATTTTTTTGTTTTCAAGAAAGCTGACTTTTTAGTTGACTATTTTCAGGATAAATTACGATATAAAAAATGCCCGAAAGATTATTCTTTCGGGCATTTTATTATTGTTTTTTAAGAAATTTCTCCATTATTTCAAAGTTGCCAAAGCATCTTTAATGCGGTTGAGCGATTTGATTAAATTGGCTTCAGAAGCAGCGTATGAAATCCGGATACATTCAGGAGCTCCGAATGCTTCGCCCGAAACAACCCCGGTAAAGGCATTCGAAAGGATAAATAATCCCATGTCGTCGGCATTATTAATTGTTATTGTGCCGTCTGATTTTCCGAAGAAAGCGGAAATGTCGGGGAATACATAGAATGCTCCATCAGGTTTGCTGGTTTTTACACCCGGAATTTCAGCGAGCATCGAAAGGACCAGGTTGCGGCGTTTTTCGAATTGCTCAACCATGGCATGAACCGTGTCAAGTGGAGCATTTAGTGCTGCAACCGAAGCAATCTGTGAAACAGAACATGGTCCGGATGTGTACTGACCCTGCAATTTGTTACAGGCTTTTGCGAGCCACAGTGGAGCTGCAATGTATCCGATACGGTAACCGGTCATGGCGAATGCTTTTGATACGCCATTCACTACAACCACCTGATTTTTAACTTCAGGGAACTGGGCAATGCTCACGTGTTTAATTCCGTAAACAATGTGTTCGTATATTTCATCAGAGATTACGATGATGTTCGGGTGTTTGGCAAAAATCGCTGCGAAAGCTTTTAGTTCGTCGTACGAATAAACGCTTCCGGTTGGATTGCTTGGACTGCTGAACAGGAATGCCCGTGTTTTTGGTGTGATGGCAGCTTCCAGCTGAGCCGGGGTGATTTTAAAATCACTGTCAACTGTCGTCGGAATAATTACATTTTTCCCTTCGTTCAGTTTTACCAGTTCAATGTAGGTAACCCAGTACGGAGCAGGAATAATTACTTCATCGTCTTTATTGATTAGAGCCTGAAGCAGGTTGGCGATGGAATGTTTGGCACCATTCGATACAATGATCTGGTTGGTGGCATATTCCAATCCGTTGTCGCGTTTTAGTTTATCAACTATTGCATTGAGCAATGCTGGATATCCGGGAACAGGCGAATAGGTTGAGTAGTTGTCATCAATGGCTTTTTTTGCAGCTTCCTTGATGAAATCGGGGGTGTTGAAATCTGGTTCACCAACGCCAAGGCTAATCACATCGATGCCTTTTTCTTTTAATTCGCGGCTTTTTTGGGCCACAGCCAGGGTGGCTGATTCGGAAAGACACGCAACTCTGTCTGAAACTCTCTCCATAACTGATATTTAAATGGTTTTAATGTTTTTCTATTTTCGTTTGCAAGATATGAAAAAAACTAATCTCGCGCATTTGTTTGTTTCAATTTGTAAATAATACGGCAATAATATTTACGAATTGTTATTTTGATCGGATTTGTTTTATAAATTCTTTCATCTTGGTTTGTGCATTTTCGTAATCGCTGTATGTCGAAATTACCGTCAACTCCGAGCCATCGATCAGATTATTAAGCTCTTTCGCTATTTCGAGAGGATGATTTTCGTCATTGTGATGCGCAATGATTAAGGTAGGAACATGAATTCGGGCAATTTGTTCACGGGAAGGCATATCGGAAGCAGCGCCATCGAGGTACAAACGGGTGTAATATGCAGGCTCAAACGAAAGACGGAGTTCCTGAATTAACTTCCGGGTTCCCGGATGTTTTTCTTCATAATATTCAGGTGGTTCCTGACTCCAGCTGACAATTCTTTTCAGGATTTCAGGAAGATTGTTTGAATTTGTTTTTGCTGCCACTTTACGGTAAACTGCTTTTACTTTTTCGCGCGATTCCCAGGCTGGGGGAGGAGTGACCAAAATCAGAGCTTTTACTTTTTCAGGATAATTTACAGCAGCATGCAGAATTGTGCCTGAACCCATTGACAGACCAGCTAAAATTACTCTCTGATGGTTTTGACAGTTTACGATGTTGATTAATTCTCTGGATAAATATTCCCAGGTGTAATTTCCTGAAACTGATTTATCGCAGTAATTATATCTGTATAGTGTAACAAGTTCGTCGAGTTCCTGAAAATTGATCAGCGAATAGGCTGAATCCAATTCAACAGAATTCAACATTCCATGAAGCCAGAAGAGTGGCTCGCCATGTCCTTGTATCGTTAATTGGGGAATATTCAAGGTGGAAATTTATTTAAGAGTAAAAGATTTTATCTAGTGAATACCGAGGACCAATCCTGATACCGAAAAAAGCAGTATATACATTCCGGCATCGATGGTTAGTAATTTCAACGGGCGGCTGGCAAATAAATTGGTTCCGGTCATGGCAGGCAGTATCCAAAAGATTGAAATCAGAAATCCTGCAATTATTCCGGATACCATTCCCTGATTTAATACGACTGCGCTTAATGCTGCCAGAGCAATAAAATGCACGATTACAGTTCCGCTAAAAAATAAAGTTGCATTTATTCCCTGTTTGGCAGAAGTAATATTATTTCCGGCTTTCCATGCTTTACCGAACAAAAATGGCTGATGCCAGGTAAATCCAGTTACGAAAGAGAAAATGGTCATTAGCAATACCGGAATCCAATGAATATTTTCGACGAGGCTTGTTAGTTCCATTTTAATACAATTAAAATTTTTGGTTTGAAAATTAGTGATGATAAAATCATTTCTGTGAAAAAAATCATTCTATACAAATAATCCTTCATCACGAATTAACATTAAAATTGAAGAGTGAGGCAGAATGACATACTTTTCTTTATTGAATTCAATTTCCCAGCCACTCTTGTTGATGTAAACAGCCAGGTCGCCGACTTGTGCCTGAAGCGGAACAAACTGTACCTGTTCTTTTTTTTCTTTCCAGGGCTCATCAATGTCGGTCATAGCCGGTATTGGGTATCCCGGTCCAACTTTCACCACATAACCGCTTTGTGTTCTTTCGTTTTCCTGAACAGTTGGCGGAAGGTATAATCCTGAAGCAGTTTTACCGATTGGATTTTTTGGACGAACCAATACCCGGTCGCCAATCAGAATAAATTTTTCCAGATCCTTTTCGTCGATAACCAATGACATTCGCTTTCAGTTATAAATTGAATACAAATATAAAACAAACAAAATGATTACCCTGAATAAACCAGAAATGGTCTTTGATTAAGTCTGAAAAAATAAATATTTAACTTATTGAAGAATATTTTCGATTAAATATTATAAGCAAAACACCGAAAATTTCAGGGATAGTATTTTCCTTGTTAAAAAATATATTTATATAAAAAACAGTAAATCAGTTATTTGAAAAATATTTTCAAATAAAATTAAAATATTTAGAACTATGCGATACAAGATACCATATAAAAGATATATATTTGTAGTGCAAATAACAATGTAAGAAAAGGTAGAATTTTAAAAAAAGAACTATATAACCTGTAACGAATCGAAAAATCAAGCGTCATAGTTATTGAAAACAAATTTTGAAAACAGAAACACTGAAAACAAATAGGAGAACAAAGTCATGAAAACAAAACACAACAATCAGAAAACAGAAAACAGAAATTTCAGAGTATTGATTTTACGTGCCAGTGCCGTGGTTTTTAGTTTGGTCTTGATTAGTCTGACCAGCATTTCCGCACAGGAATTGTTGCAGCAATACTTCAAATCGAACGTGAACAGTAAAATGATGGCGGACAATGCCGGAAAAACCAATGAATTCGAAAAGGCTGACGCAGTTTTTGAAGCTGTTTATTCAGAATTGTCGGGAAGAACTAATCCCGAAGGAGCCATGTTTGCCAGTGAAACTGAAACGGATCACGAATTGGCAATCGAATCCTGGATGACCGATGAAACCATTTTTGGTTCGAATTTCCTTTCCATTACCGAAGAAACCGACAATGCTTTAATTGTTGAGGACTGGATGATCCTGAATTCGAATTTCAGTGCCAATAATTTTGCGATAAACCAAGAGCCAGAAACGATTCTTGCTGTCGAATCCTGGATGTTGAATGCCGGCACGTTCAACTCTTCTAACCTGCAGACTGACCTTGATCCTGATTCGAGGATTGAACCCTGGATGATTAATCATGATTGTTTCAAATGGAATAATGAACTGACCACCGATCCAATGATGCTGGAAGCCTGGATGACTGATGATCAGCTGTGGGGAATATAACCGGAGGATTTCAGGAAATGGAAAGAAAAAAGCCAAACAACTAAAACCATGTAGGAGGAAATGTCATGAAACTTGAAAACACTAAAGCTCAGATGCGTAAAGGGGTACTCGAATACTGCATTTTGCTGGTGCTTGAAAATAAGCCCCTTTACGTAAGTGATATCATCGAAAATTTGAAAAAATCGGAAATGATTGTGGTAGAAGGAACGCTGTATCCGATGTTGACCCGATTGAAAAATGAAGGATATCTGGGATACCGATGGGAAGAATCACTTCAGGGACCACCACGGAAATATTATGAACTGACAGAAGATGGCAAACAATTTTTGAACGAACTGGGCAAAGCCTGGAATCAGCTTATAGATGCTGTTTTTCATCTCAACGACCCGAAATAAACCAGAAAACAGAAACAATTATAAAACAGAAATCATGAAAAAGACATTCACAATAAACATCAGCGGCAGTGTTTTTCACATCGAAGATGATGCCTACGAAAAACTTCAGAAATATTTGCAGGACTTGAGCCATTATTTTGGAAACCAAAAAGGAGGCCAGGAAATATTGCAGGACATTGAAGCCCGAATCGCAGAAATCCTTCAGGAAAAAATGTCCGAAACCTGGCAGGTTGTCGATGTCGGGTCGGTTGATGAAGTGATTCACCGGATGGGACAACCCGAAGATTTTTCAGATACAGAAGAAGTTGAAACTGAATTGCCAACTGATAAAATTAAAAAAAGACTTTACCGCGATGGAGAGAACCGTGTACTCGGAGGCGTTTGTTCGGGATTGAGTGCTTATTTCAATATTGATCCTGTTTTTCTCCGGATACTTTTTGTTGTACTCGTTTTTGTTGGTGTTGGAATTTCAGTAGTGATTTACCTCATTTTATGGATCGTAGTTCCGATTGCCAAAACAACGACTCAACGGCTTGAAATGAAAGGCGAGGAAGCAACAATATCAAATATTCAGAGGACAATTCAGGAAGAAGTTGAAGAAGTGAAGAAGAGCTTTTCAAAAATGAACAAATCGGAATCGGTAAGAAAAGGAAAGGAAGCTGCTGGTAAGGCAGGGCAAGCTTCTGTCGATGTGGCAAAGCGGCTGGGAAAAGTTTTTGCTTCCTTATTCGGTGCCTTGTTAATTCTCATCGGATTTGCCGGATTGATCGCTTTTATTGTCACACTGGCTGTCGGTGGTTCGGTGATTCATGGCAGTTCTGTCGGAATTCATCCGGATGTTGACGTAGCAGGAATGCTGAATTTTGTGATTAATCCAGGAATGGCCGGCATATTTATTCTGCTGTTTATTTTGCTCATCGGAATTCCGTTCCTGGCCATCTTGTTTGTGGGTACGAAACTGGTATTCAGGTATAAAACCAACAATAAAGTGATTGGTCTTGCCGGTCTCGGAATTTGGCTGCTTGCCCTGGTTGCCGTGATTGTCCTTTCTGCCGGACAAATCAGCAATTTCAGCCAGAAAAATACAGCTTCGATAGCAAAGCCGGTTCAATGTCCTTCAAACAAAATACTTTACCTCGAACCGGGGGATGTATCCTGGAAAATGGAAACACAAAATAATTTACAGTTCGACAATTTCATATTGGTTTCAGTAAACGGAGAAAATGTTCTGGCGGCAAATCCCCGTCTACGGATTGAATCAACCGATGCGGCAGATTTTTCATTGATTATCAGGAAAAAAGCGCGTGGAAAGAGTTTATCCGAAGTTCAGAAAAATTTGAACAATATTAAATTTGATGTAATCAGCAGAGATACAATTTTGGTTTTCGATCCCTGGTTTATTCTTTCGAATGACGGAAAATGGCGGAATCAGGAAGTAATCGTTACACTGAAAGTTCCGGTCGGAAATAAAATCCACCTGGGACAGGGATTAGACCAGCTGAATTTCGATTTTGAAAATGTAAACAACCTCTGGAACCATGAAATGATTGGAAAAACCTGGGAAATGACTCCGGAAGGATTGAAACTTCATGAATAAAAAATCAGACAGAAAAAGAAAACAACATATTCAGAAACAATTAAAAACAGAAACAAATGAAACGCTTTACACGATCGAACAACAAAATAGTCGCTGGAGTAATCAGCGGGATTTCGACTTATGTAAATCCGGAAATTGACCCGGTAATATTCAGGATTATTTTTGCCACAGCCACATTCTTTCAACCACAACTTATCCTGATATATTTGGGATTGATGCTCATTATGCCGGCCGAAGATGTGAGTTATTCGAAATAACCAGTTGGTGAAATTATAAGGATCCGGTCTTTTTTTCAAGGTCGGATTCTTTTTATTTGAATATCGCAAGCTTTTTCTCGCCGTTCGATTTGATGTACCCCCGAAACATTCCGGAGGTATTGAACTCCATGGCAATATTTCCGTTCTGATCCAGCCCTATTACTCCGCCGGTTCCGCCAAGTTCGGTTAATTTCCTGATTTCCTCAGCACAGGCTTCCTGAACCGACAAGTTTTTGTAAGCCATCAGCGCCGAAATATCTCTTGAAAAGCCAAGCCTGATGTAATATTCTCCATGCCCGGTGCACGAAAATCCACCGGTTTGGTTGTTTGCATAAGTTCCCGCACCGATGATCGGCGAATCGCCGATTCGTCCGTACTTTTTGTTTGTCATTCCACCGGTTGAAGTTCCGGCAGCAATATTTCCATCCGGATCAAGGGCCACGCAACCCACTGTTCCGTGTTTATCGCTTGTCGTTGTTTCGCGTTCTTTTTTCAGAATTTCTTCAAGCGACTTTCGTCGGGATTCAGTATAAAAGTAGCTGTTGTCAACCGGTTCGAATCCTTGTTCACGGGCAAATTGAGAGGCACCAAAGCCATTTAACATTACATGTTCCGATTTTTCCATTACAGAACGGGCAACTGAAATCGGATTTTTGATATCCCTGACGGCCGAAATTGCGCCTGCATTCAGCGTTTTTCCATCCATCACCGAAGCATCGAGCTCCACCAAACCATCGTGGGTGAAAACGGCTCCCTTTCCGGCATTAAAAAGTGGCGAATTTTCCAGAATAACAATCGTTTTTTCGACGGCATCCATACAGGTTCCTCCATTTTTTAATACTGAATCACCGGTAAGCAATGCATGGTTTAAAACCGCCAGATATTCTTTTCGGATTTCTGTAGTCATTTTTACGCTATCCATAACGCCTGCGCCACCATGTACAACCAGAGCATATTTTATTCCTGACTGACTGTATGAAGTTGAAATTACAATCAGTGAAACAAGTGTGAGGAATAAGGTTTTCATTTCGGGATACTTAAAGGATTATTGAAATTTGGTTTGAAGCTATTTCAAAACTATAAAAAAATCCTGAAACCGATGTTTTTTCAATTCCGGAAAAAGACAGGTTTCGATGCTTTGTTTATTTTTTGTGGTGAATTCTAAAACAAAACGATATATTGCTTGTTTTATCATGGCATTTAAAGGGCTTTTGGGGTTGAGCAAATTATTTTCAATACTTTCGGAGTTTCTGATGTTGATCCTGATAAATTTAATTTATGACACTCTATTCAATTAAAGATCTGGAATATCTTTCGGGTATAAAAGCGCATACCATTCGCATTTGGGAAAAACGTTATGGTTTACTCGATCCAAACCGAACAGACACCAATATACGCTCGTATTCTGACGATGATGTCCGGAAAATATTGAATGTTGCCTTGCTGGTAAAAAACGGATATAAAATTTCGAGTGTTGCATCGTTCGATGATGTAAAAATTCAGGCTGAAGTACTTCGGATAAATAAGATTTCCAATGATCCGGATAAAAGTATCGATCAGCTTATTTTTCATACCCTGAATTTTGATGTTTTTGAATTTGAACAGTTTGTCGATCAGCTTATAACTAAAACCGGTTTGTCGAAAACCATGCAAAATGTTGTCTTTCCGTTTTTCGACCGGGTTGGTATTTTATGGCAGACAGGTTCGATCTTCGCGGCTCACGAACATTTTGTATCCAACCTAATCCGGAACCGGCTGATCCGCGAAATTGGCAGGTTTCATATTCAGGAAACTTCAAAAACAGCTTTGTTTTTCCTGCGGGAGAACGAAATGCATGAAATTGGTCTGTTGTATTCCTACTTTCTGGCTGCCGAATCTGGCTTGCATTGCATTTATCTTGGTCAAAGTTTGCCCTTTGCCGATCTGGCTAATTTGCTGGTAAATAGTAAATTCGATTTTGTGGTGACTTCGTTTGTAAATGCGATCGAAAAACCCGAGTTGGAACAATATCTGGCTAATCTGTCGCTGGTTTTTAACCGGAATAAAATTCTGATTTCAGGAAGGCAAATCGCAATTCTTCAGCCTGAACTTCCATCTAATGTTCAGGTTGTGAAAAACAGCAACGATTTTGTCCGGAAAATTTCCAGTTAAATTTCAGGAGCAATTCTGAAAATATTTGTTTATTCGATGCTGAAATAAATGGCGAAGAAATGAAGCATGCTTCCGGCTAAAACAAATAAATGCCAGATTCCGTGACTGTAAGGCAATTTGCGCCACATGTAAAAAATCACTCCGACAGAATAGGCAATTCCGCCCCAAAGTAAAAATGAAAGACTGATAGAAGGCAAATGTAGATAAATTTGCTTGCCTGCCAGTACAAACATCCAGCCCATCAGCAAATAAACCGCCACCATTAATTTTCGGAAGCGGTGCAGGTAAATGGCTCGAATGACAGCTCCGACAATGGCCAGCCCCCAGATAACCCCAAATAACGACCATCCCCAGACTCCCCGGATGGAAGTCAGTAAAATGGGCGTGTAGGTTCCTGCAATAAGCAGAAAAATGGAAATGTGATCGAAACGTGCAAACAGGTTCTTGACCCTCGGATTGGTGAAACTGTGGTATAAAGTCGATGAAAGGTACAACAGAATTAATGTGCTGCCATAAATCGAAAAACTTACCAGATGCCAGATGTCACCATGACGGCCAGCTATGATGATGAGAATGATTAAAGCCACAATGCTTAGTAATGCGCCAATTCCATGGGTGATGCTGTTTAAAATTTCCTCTCCGGTACTTAAACGGCGGTATGGTTTTTCAATTGTTGAATTCATATTCGAAAAAACGTTTCAGAAAGAACGCGAAACCGGTTGGATTGTTTGGTTTACCCTGTTACCAAATGGTTAAATGAGAATCGTAATCAAAACCGGCAGTTTTCCTGAACAACTGGTTTTTCATGAACGAATAAGCTGAACTGAAGTTGAGATTGTTAGGCGTTCGTCTTTTTATCAATCAGGTAGGTGTTTCTTTCCGAAGAATTACGGGCGTTTAGTTCGGCTAAAAAACCGGCAAGAAACAATTGCGTTCCGATGATCATGGCAGCCAGAGAAAGATAAAAATACGGACTTTCGGTGATTCGTGGCGCCAGTTCATTGTGCAGGGTGTGTACTATTTTTTGAGTACCAACCCAAATTGCAGCAGCTAATCCGAACAGAAACATTAAGGTTCCGAATACTCCAAAAAAGTGCATCGGGCGTTTGCTGAATTTCGAAATAAAGATTACTGAAAGTAAATCGAGCGGGCCGCGAATAAACCGTTCCATGCCAAATTTGGTGGTTCCGAATTTACGTTCCTGATGCTGGACTACTTTTTCTGTGATTTTTTTGAATCCGGCCCATTTGGCCAAAACCGGTATATAGCGGTGCATGTCGCCATAAACTTCGATGCTTTTAACAACTTGTTTCCGGTAGGCTTTTAATCCGCAGTTAAAATCATGGATTTTAATTCCCGTCATTCTCCGTGCAGTCCAGTTGTAAAATTTACTTGGAATGTTTTTCGAAAAGATCGGATCGTAGCGTTTCTTCTTCCAGCCGGAAACAAGGTCGTATTTATCTTCGGTAATCATGCGGTAAAGCTCCGGAATTTCTTCAGGGCTATCCTGAAGATCGGCATCCATGGTGATCACCACCTGGCCTACAGCCTGCTCGAACCCGCAAAATAAACCGGCAGATTTTCCGTAGTTGCGCCTGAATTTAATGCCTTTGATGTTGGAGTTTTGCCTGCAAAGTTGCTCTACAATCTCCCACGAATCGTCGGTACTGCCGTCATCAATCAGAATAACTTCGTACGAAAAATTGTTGTCATTCATTACTTTATCAATCCAGGAAGTTAATTCCGGAAGTGATTCTTCTTCATTAAAAAGGGGTACAACTACAGAAATATCCATCTGTTTTTATTCAGGTGTTAATCGTTTGTCTTTTACTTGTCACATGCCCGCCTGATTGGTTGACAGGGAACTCGGCAGCAATCATTTTGCAGCATAAGTCAGCATTACTCTATGCTCGTATCTTCTGGTTTTATTTCCTCCATAGCTTCGTCAAAAGCATCTTCATTGGGTTGTTTTTTAATAAAAACTGAAGAAATCAAAGATATAATTGTTCCAATAAAAACCGAACCCAGCAAACCCATAATCGACATCCAGGCCGGAGTCATCATTTTTGAAGCTATCGCCATGGCCGCCTCGATCTGGTCTTCGCTCATACCTTTCTGCAGCATAGCTTCCTCCTGCATGGCTTTCATCTGATCCACCAAAGTCGGATCTATAAACGAATATAAAATAATGGTATATAGAGCAGTTACAATTCCGCTAAAAAGCATAATGGCAACTCCAAAACCCAAAGCCTGACTATAGGTAATGTATCCACCCATTTCACGGTTCCGGTATAAAATCTGGGCAACAACGATTGCTGCTCCATAAATCAGGAAAGACAAATACCCCAAAGTTGTATTTTGAGTTTGGCCTGTCACATATAAGATGACCGAAAAAAGCATAATAACTACGCCAATGTAAAGACCATAAATCATGGCGGTTCTCCAGAAAGTAGATTTTTGTTCCATCGTGTTTAATTGATTAGTGATTGAACAAATATATTTGATTTTATCGATTACATGGTTATCTGCGGGTATTTTGTTAATTCATTTACAAGTCATGCTGTGGTTTTTTCTTCGTTTTAAACCAAAAATGTACCTCAAAACAGAGTTTTGTAAAATATTTACGTTTTTTTTTCTTCAATACCTGATTGATGGTGAAAGGATTAGTTTGCCGGGCGAAAAAAAAATAAGCAGCGCCCTGAAAAAGGTTTGCCGGGAATTCATTTTTTTCTACTTTTGTCGCCGGGTAAGTCCTGTACGACTAGCTCCTGTTGAATTCCCCCAGGGTTGGAAGACAGCAAGGGTAAACGGTTGAGCGGTGCGATGCAGGTAGCTTACCCACTTTTTATGCCGAATTAGCTCAGTTGGCCAGAGCACGTGATTTGTAATCTCGGGGTCCACAGTTCGAATCTGTGATTCGGCTCATATAATGAAAGTTCTTAAAATATTGTTTGGGGAGATACCAAAGTGGCCAACTGGGGCAGACTGTAACTCTGCTGGCGTACGCCTTCGTAGGTTCGAATCCTGCTCTCCCCACAATCAGGAATATTGGAATGGAAGAATCTTGAAGGTCAGAATTTATTCTAATCCTCAACAATTCGGGGTTCTAATCTTCAAAATGCGGGAGTAGCTCAGCTGATAGAGCATTAGCCTTCCAAGCTAAGGGTCGCGAGTTTGAATCTCGTCTCCCGCTCAATCGAAAAAGTGTTCAGAAATGAACACTTTTTTTTGTTTTATCTGTTTCGGTTAATTTTCTTTTTCTGTTTAAATAGTATTGCAAAAACTTTCATCCTTTATTCCTTATTTTACCACCAAACTCTCCTGAAGAACTGTTTGTTTATCGTTTAAATCATTTTATATCAGGAATAAAGCGGATCACTTCATATTCTTGAGGGGAGTTTTTTATTAAGCATAAATATTAGATAGTCTAAACAGAAAGAAAGGGATATCAGTTACTCCTCTTTGAGTGGCTCTGAATGCTTTTATTTTAGCATTGAAA
>JBASYJ010000070.1:0-10129 GCA_049277435.1 Prolixibacteraceae bacterium | reverse complement strand
CATCTTTTTTATCATGAACCTGATCAAATACACAGGAGATTTTTCTTTGTCCCAACTTTTATCATTTTATCAGCTGATTAAGCAAATATTATCAGCAAATACATCCGATATCTTTGAACCAATTATGGTTCCCTCATTTATAACTAACCGTTCGGATCACATGAAAATCTACCTTTTGAAATGAATTTGAGTTTTTCAGCAAACCCTAAAATAAAATGAACAACAGACAATAGACTAAATAAAATCCCCGTAATCAGCGTTTTGCCGATTACGGGGATTTTTTATCTGTAATTTTAGGATTCACGAAGCTGTTTCCGACCTCACCGGATTACGCGTTGAGACCGTTATCCGAACGGTAAAGACTTTGGAAAAAGAAGGCAGTTTAAAGCTTATCGGACATGAGATTTACAGGTAATTTTTATAGATTGCTCCATTTACAAGTTTATTTTTTCGTAATACCAGTCTTCTTTTCCATGAGAACTCATGGCCACTTTAATCACATTCAGTTCATTACCAGATTTATTGACAAACATAAAGTGTATTTCAGGAATAATTGAATAGTAAAATCCATCCTCTTCAAGCGGCAAATTGTTAATCGAATAGGTGTTTTTTACAAAATACCCGGAATCATCAATCCGAAGAATTTTAGTGACTGATTCACCTGAATAATTTCGGTAAGCAAAAAACAATTCTTTACGTGCCAGACTATGTTCCATGCTGCCAATTATTCCGGGAACAGGCTGCAGTTCTCCTAATTTTTCGGGACTCTCCATAATATTTCCCTTCATCTGAAAATCGGGCGATTTATAAATGTTTTTATTGCCGGTAAAAAGTTGCTTTCCATCTTCCGAAATCCAGAATTTCAGCAACGAAGCCGACCATTGGTCAATGACCTCATTTACTGCACCATTCGAAATGTCAAACACCAGCAAAAAATCGGGTGTCCAGCCTGGTTTTGATCCATAAAGAAGATTCTTCCCCGGAACTTTTTTCAAAATAGTCAGGCCATTCAGGTCCTCAACTTTTTTAACAATCGATCCTGAATTCAAATCAACACTCAGCATATTATTCGTAGTATAAACTTTGGGAGCCAAATATGCCCAGCCATTTCCGCCCAATGCCAGATCAGAAGTAATGATTCCGATTGGTATATTCTTCAGGATCGTAAAACTTTCAGGACTGATAACCGACAATTCGGCGTTGCTGAATGTAGCTGCTATTTGATCGCCATTTTCTGAAATGGCCACATTCACCGGGATTTTCTGCAATTCAAGCGTTTTTTTTGCTTGCCCCGGATTATACAGATACATTCTGTTCGGATATTTTGTCGCGATAACCAACTGTCCGGTTGCTTTGCAGTAGTCGGCATCCACAACATCTCCATCAATCAGTTCAGCGACACCCGAAATTACCGGATCTGAAATTTTCATTGAAACCTGAATCTTTATATCTTGTTTGAATGAATTTGTTTCTAAAGTAATTTCTCCGGAATAAGTTCCGGTGGCCAGATTATCACGTGAAACGAAAAAATGAATAAGTTCTCCGGAATTTACATTTATAATTCCGTTTTGTTTTAAAACAGAAATCCATGAAGGTTTATCTTTGATATTCCAGAGTAAAATTCCACCTCCATTGTTGTGAATTGCCAAAGGAGACACCGATTCGTAATTGAAATCAATGCTGTAATTTGAAAGCGCGCAATCAGGTGTACCGTAATTAAAAAACTGAAATGGGTATTGTACCAACCCGATACCATCCACCTCAATAATTAAAGGCAGGTCTAAAAATCCCCATTGAGAATAAAAAATTTCGTCAAACTTCTCCAAATGAAAACCCGACTTCCCATCTGAAAAACTGCCTTCAACTGGATCTATTTTTAACCAGGAAGGAAACTGATAAACCCGCCAATGTGCATTTCCGGCCTGAGGTAAATCAAATTCAACTGACTTTTCAGTTTCAAAATTCGTCATATATATGGTATCCTTCAACAGAGTGGCGGTCCTTTGTCTTTCCTGAAGAAATTCGTTGCTGCATGAATTTGCTGCCAGAAGAACCGAAACAGTCAGGATTCGAAAAATGACTTTGATTTTATGTTGTTTCATGGCAATGGATTATAAATAAAAATGAATTCCTGCAGTCAGATTCAACCGCGATAAGTTCTCTCTTTGCTCTTTATTCAGCTTAATCTCGGTTGTTGTTTGTCCGTTATTTAGCTGAAACTTATGCAGCACCGAATAAAAACATTCAAGCCCAGCACCGAGGGCAATGTGTTTAGATAAACGATATTCAATCCCCAAATTGTAATTTGTGGCAAATGAATTTCCTTCCAGCAAAACCGGCGAGACAATCAGATTTGATTCATTGTGGTAAAATGCCCAGCCCAAAGCCACTGATGAATAGATATTCCACCGTTCGTTTTGTAGTTTTTGCTGGCTAAAATAAGAGATACCGGCAAAATTGGTATAAATTTTCTCGCTCAGCGGACCATAAAAAGTACTGTAAGTATCTGGTGAATCAATAAATCCCATTGTATTACTTTTCGTGGTGAATATCCTGTAGTCAAGCCCAAGTCCATACTTATCATTCACCAGGTAATGGGCAGAAACGCCAAACTGTTCACCTAATTTTAAATCCTTGTAATACTTATCAATTTCAGTTTTCGAAATTCCATAGGATGCCAGTGTTTCTTTTGCAGTTTTTGTGTTTCCAAGCAGATAACCGGGTCCTCCGTCAATGGCAAATCTGAATTTTGAAATGTTTAATTCGGTCGACTTTTGATCCGGAATATTTTCACTATTATCCTGTGCCTGAATTGATTTTGGGAAAATAAATGATCCAGCTAGCAGCATGGCGAGAAGGAGCGGAAGAAATTTAAAGTCCATGGTTTTTAATTGATTTGGTTATGCAAAGTAACGCAAAGGCAATCAATTTCGTATTGAAAACCAGAAATATTTCAGGCAAAATTTCCTGAATTAATTACAGCATTTTCACTTTGGTTTCAATCTTATTTAATTTTAGAATTCAGGAGACTTTGTAGCTATCAGGAAAAATTTAATCAACATAAAATAAGATTCCGGAGGGAGTTTCACCATACCAGCTAATCAGGAACAATAACAACTTTACCAACATCAACTTTATTCATCCGGAAAAAAAACAAGATCCCAGCGCCTGCTGCCAATAGTAATCCGGAAAATACCGAAACCTCATACGACAATCCAAATCCTTCCGGGGCAAAAAGCAGGTAGCTGGAAATTACCACAGTCATAAATAATGCGGGAATAAGTGTGATCCAGTAGAACTTCTTTTCCTGTGCCAGATACACGGTAATAGCCCAAAGTACGATCATGGCCAGCGTTTGGTTCGACCAGGCGAAATACCGCCAGATCACTGCAAAATCAATCCAGGTCAGGCCATAACCAACAACAAAAAGCGGAATACTGATCAGCAGCCGGTTTTTGATTGGTCCCTGTTTGTAATTCAGGAAATCGGCTACGATTAACCGGGCACTCCGGAAAGCGGTATCACCCGATGTAATAGGTGCAGCTACAACACCCAGTAAAGCTAATGCACCACCAAATTTTCCTAAAAGTGAATTTGAGATTTCGTTCACCACAAATGCGGCGTTTCCTTTGTTGGCAACCATCACTTCGTTAAGCGGGCCAACACCTTTGTAAAATGCCATACCAATTGCAGCCCAAATCAAGGCCACAATTCCTTCGGTGATCATGGCACCATAAAACACGCCCCTGCCCTGTTTTTCGTTGGTGATGCAGCGCGCCATCAGCGGTGCCTGTGTGGAATGAAAACCGGAAATTGCGCCACAGGCAATTGTAATAAACATCATCGGAAAAATCGGGAATTTGTCCGGTTGATTATGTAAATTGGTCAGATTATCCAGTGTAAGTTCAGGAATGCGATAACCTTCCACGAAAAGGGCAATTGTCAGTCCTACTGCCATAAACATCAAAGCAAAACCAAACACCGGATAAATCTTTCCAATAATTTTATCGATCGGGAGCATGGTTGCCAGCATGTAATAAATAAAAACTACCCAAACCCAAAAGTTCATCGTTAAGGTTTCAGGAGTCAGACTTTCCAGAATTTTAGCCGGTCCCATAATAAAAACGGCGCCCACAATGACCATCAGAATTACGGTAAATCCCCGCATAAACTGTTTGGTTCCCACGCCAAGATAAATTCCAACAATTTCGCCTATACTTAAACCTTTATGTTTCACGGAAAGCATTCCGGAAAAATAATCGTGCACTGCTCCGGCGAAGATGGAACCCAGAACTATCCAGAGAAATGCGACAGGCCCCCACATGGCACCGGCCACCGCGCCAAAGATTGGTCCCAAACCGGCAATGTTCAAAAACTGAATCAGAAAAGTTTTCCACTTTGGAAGTGGTAAATAATCGACTCCGTCATTCATGCTCATCGCTGGCGTTTCACGGTTTTGGTCTGCACCAAATATCTTCTCCATCCACTTTCCGTAGAAAATATATCCCAACACAAGGGCCACTATTGAAATAATGAATGTTATCATGTTTGTTCTCTATGTTTATAGGATTGTCAGGGTTCGCTAAAGTAAAAATTTATCAGTGTAAATTGATCACCTGGTTCTTTTCCAACAGTGTTTTTCTTAACGCCATATAATCAACATTCTGAACAGTTGTATTGTTGTCAATAGCCTGACAAGCCGCCACTGCTGCCGATTGTCCCAAAATCATAAACACCGGTTCCATGCGGATTGAGCCATAGGCAATGTGGGTTGCCGACACACAAACCGGAACAAGCAAGTTCGTGCATTCTTCATTTTTCGGTATAATAGAGCCATACGAAATGGAATATGGCGCTTCCGGAGAAACACCTATGTCGCCTTCGTCCTGAACAAATCCCTCAGATGTCACATATCGCTGAACATTGTGCGAATCCATGGCATAAGAGCCCATTCCAATTGGTTCAGGAACTTCTCGTTTTGCTAAAACATCATTCTCTGTGGTCATATGAACGCCGACCATACGTCGTGCTTCACGAATATATAATTGGTGCGGCCAGTTTCCGTTGCCGGTGAACTCATCTTTGGAAAGTCCCCAGTTCTGCATCTCTTCATGAATTTCCTGAGGAACACGCTCATCGTTCGCCACATAATAAAGTAAACCTTTCTGATAATCTTCGTGCTCCTGAATGATTTCCTTTCGACGTTCATATGAAGCTTCGGGATAGTCGTAATTCATACCGATATAGTCGCTGCTGAACGGACCATGATTATTGGTGTCTGTTTTACGGTTGGGAATCAGGTCGAACTTGTTGAACCACTCTCTCCAACCGGCATCAAACACGCGACCAAGCAATTCATAGTTGGCCGGATCGTAATTTTCAGGTTTGGGGAAAGGAACTAAATTATCGGGATTACAGCTCATACATAAGCGAAAACAGTAGGCCTGAATTTTATTGTCGCCGCTGCAATTGGGAACAATGGGTTCTGCTGAAATACCAGGTAACAAGCCACTTTCAGGTTTCCCTGGAATTTTATAGGGATCGATTTTATTGCTAAAATGATGACCATGTTGAAATACTTCGGCCTGAACGCCATTCCATGATTCATTGTATTCTGAACAAGCTTCGCGGCCAATACGATAGTTTACACCGGCCGTTGCCATCAGATCGCCTTCGTAGGTGGCATCAATAAATATCTTGCCTGAAAAAGTCTTTCCCGAAAGGGTTTTGAACGAAATGATCTTCCCGTTTTCTTTTACCAAGCCGTTGGTTCGGTCGAGCCATTCATCGCGCAAAACGGTGATTTTATTTTCAGTCACGAAGTCTTCGAAAACCTGTTCGGCCACGTGTGGTTCGAAAATCCACATGGTCCGGTTTTCTCCATCCATAGCCACAGTTCCCTGACCTTTATTTCCAAATTCAGAATGTTTTTGCCATTTCCATGCAGCAGAATCGTTGTAATGCAACCAAACCCGGTGATAAAACTCACGCGAAAGACCACCAATAGTTGATTTATCACCCGTATCGGTAAAACCTAATCCACCGGATGAAAGTCCTCCCAAATGTGTATCCGGAGAAACAACCAAAACTGTTTTTCCGGATTGAACGGCTTCGACTGCAGCGGTTATTGCTGCTGACGTTCCGCCATAAATAATGAGGTCGGCCGAATAATCGTTTGAATTCTGCTTTAGACAACCTGGGAAGACCAAAGAAAAAATTAAAATGATGAAAGGAAAAACAAGTTTCAAAAAATTATTTCGTTTAATTTCCATACAGTTTGGGTTTAAAGGATTGGTTCGTAAATCATTCGAAATCTACAAATTTAATCCGGTTCAAAAAATCCTTCAGATTAGAGAGATTTGACATAAAATCTCGTAAAATTGATATTTTTGCACACCAGTCCAAACCATAAACCAACAAACTGATGAGAAATTTAATTTCACTTTTACTTGCCATTTTATTATTTTCAACACTTTCAGGCAAAAAAGTCTTAGCACAAAAGCCTGACATTAAATCCGATGAAGTGAAACTGATGATCGATTTTATTTACGATCATTACCGCGACGATTACAAGTCGTTTGGAAATTCAAAAATTCTGGATTGGCAAAAAGCGAATGTCAGTATGATGTTTGTACACGCCTATGAAGTATTGGGTGACAAAAAATATCTGGAATGGGCCAATGATGCCCTGTATGTGGAATACAACCTGAGCGACGACCAGTGCTGGGGCGCCAATGCGCTTGTTGAACTCCATCAGCATGGAATAAAACCAGCGGACCAGAACTACAAAGCAGAATCAGGGGAAAGCTATTTGATGAACTATTCATATCAGGATATTTTCGATTTTGGACTGACTACAGCGCCCAAAAAAGCGCCAGCTCCGTACTTTGGGTTCTATGATGCCCCGGAAATAAATGGCCAAAGAGGAATATTCTGGAACCGCGATTTAAGTTCATACAATTCGTGCACCATGGGACAAGCCATCATTCTGGCTTACCGGATTCCGGAGAAAAAAATCAATAAAAAATCACCACATGAATTCGCTTCAACCTGGCTCGACCTGCAGACGAAACTGCTGATTGATCATTCTTCAGGATTAATTTATGACAATTACCAGTTAAGAAACAAAAGTCAAAACCGTGGAAATTACTCCTATAACAATGGGATCGTGTTGGGAGCACTCGGGCTGGCCATTCAGAAAGACCTTGCCAAACATGCCGATGCTCCGGAAATAGCGGATAAAGTCGCCGGTTTTGTCGTCAATCAGATGACTGAAAACGGAGTTCTTTATTCACCTTCGGCCGATTTCAGGAATAATAACGCGCATGCATTTAACGGAATTTTTATGCATTTTGTACCATTCTATCTGTTCGCAAAAGGCGAATCGAAAGAAAAAAATGAATTGAAAGAATTTATTGCGAAATGTGCCGCTTCGGTTTGGAATCAGATTAACGAATCCGGAAAAAATCAGGAGAACCGTTTTACTGTCAGTTATTCATGGGGTAAACCGTTCAATCCGGCAGAAACCAATTGCATGACTACTGTTTCCGGAGCAGAATGTATCCTGACTTACCTGCAGCTGAAGAAAAATATTTTACCGGTTGACTATCTACCCAAATAACTTCGTGACTGTTTAAATTTTGTTTTAGGATTCCGTTAGGAATTAAATATTGGTAGAAAGCTTAGATTAAAACCAATATTTTGTCCCATACGGGACAATACCGGAGTTGCATTTCGACATTTCTACCCACATGTTTTCCCTACGGGAAAATTTTAAACGCTTTCTTATTAAAGAAATGATCCGATCGATGAAAAAGACCGGATCATTTCTTTTATTGTTTTTCTTCCTGAAGTTTTACCGAAATCGGTTTGCTCGCTTCACCGGCATACACACTTACATGCGGGAATGGTATTTCGATTCCTTCGCGGTCGAAAGCTTCTTTAATCTCCATCAGGATACTGTTCCGGACAGCCAGAAAATTTGCTTTTTCGAACCAGACACCAAACGTAATGTCGATGCTGCTTGAACCAAAACCCTGAAAAATAATAACCGGTTCGGGTTCTTCCAGACAAAGAGGATTGTTGTGGGCCACCTGTTCAAGAATCGCCTTTACTTTGTGCAGATCTTCCTTGTAGGCCACCCCCACCTGGAAATCGTACCTGCGGATTGGAAATTTGGTGACATTGACCAACTCGGTGGATATGACTGTTTGGTTCGGAATCCGGATCAGCAAATTATCGAATGTTTTTACTTTGATCGAAAGCAAATCGATCGAATAAACAGTTCCGATTTTATCCCCGATGCGAACCACATCGCCCAATTCGAATGATTTTTCAGACACCAGGAACAAACCGCTGATGATATTTCCGATGCTCGTTTGCGAAGCGACCCCAATCACAATTCCAACAACTCCGGCAGCACCAAAAAGTGCAGTGAGGTCGTAATTCAATTCCCTGACAACAATCAGGACCAAACCGGTATAACCGGTATACACAATGGTCCGGATCACCAGCATCATCGACTGTTTCGAGAGTTGCTTGTGAAGTGAACGCCTGATCAGATACGAAATCAGGTGAATTGAACCGCTGCCAATGACCACAATAAACAGAATCCGAATAAATTTATCGATGGTTTCGGTATTAAAATATCCTGATAGACCTAAATCCATAACTTAATTTTGATAGATGTTTTTAATGAAGAAGAAACTACGGCGCAACAAATTACGCGTATCCGAATTGCGGGGTTTGGCCAACTGAACCGGTTTTTCACCATGAATTTCCTTCCGGACACTCAGGTTTACACTTCCGGCCTGTTCCTGACCTTTAAATTCGATGGTCGCGTAATTAGTCAGTAATTGTTTATTTTTGAGATAAAGATGGAATTCTTCCACATGAAGAATCAACCGCTGCAAATCAAGACTTCCGGAGGTATTATTTATAATTTCGACCGAAAGAATTGCCTCCCAGTCCATAGCCTTTACGTCGGCAAACGATTTATCGTAATTACTTCCGATTGAAAAAGCAGGTTCGCCGCTGTCGATTTCGCCAAACCAGGTATCCGAAAGTCGTTTCGTGGGCAAATCGAGCATCCGGTTTTCGTCTTTCACTTCCTGAAAATAAAATTGCAGGTTCACCGGAACGCGTAAAAATAAATTGGTTGCTTCGCCGGCAGTTATTTTCAGGTTTTTATTATTCCTGAATACCACCGACTTTTCCGGAAGAGCAGGTATCACAATCAAGTCGTGCGATTTACCGGTATGAAAATGGAGTACATCCGAATCGTCGTCGATACCGGCAACTTCTTCGACTTCCAATTCTGCGAATTCTGAATCAGTTTTTTTACTCTTAATTAGCCAGCCATTCTGAATATGCCTGATAAAAACTTCAGAATAACCAATTTTGAATAAACGGGTTTGATTCACCGCAAATGTATATTTTGTCCAGAAATTTTTCGGATTCATCTTGTTTCACTTAATTCAGGAATAAAAATAATCTAATTTTCTTTAGTAAGAATAACTTGTCTGAACGTAAAATGTTTAATCCACTAGAAACAACAAACGCAATAAGTCCTGAATATCAAACTATTCAGGACTTATAAAATGGAAACCTATTTTGATTTTACAGGTAGGATTTCCAATTTCGGAAGATATTTATTTGGTTTTAATATCCATATTCAGCGACCCGGTGATCTTACCGATATCTTCCGGATCAATCACGCCGCGAATGCTAATGAGGGTATTGTCATCGCCTCCAACCACAAGCAGTAATTCTGAAAGTTTTCCCTTATCACCAGCCCGGCCAAAAAACCGAACCACTTCATCTTTATTGGTCACTTCCATCAACACTTCGTAGTTGTGGTTTTTAAAAAAACCATCAGCTTCGAGCTCTTTGTAAAAGTTAAGGCCTTTGTTTAGGTCCTTGTTTTCAACCGACAGTATTCGGATGCCCGATAGTTTCGCAAGCATTTCGGTTTCCTTGCTTTTCGAATCATCAAACTGGCTCGCAAAACTGAGCAGTTTTCCACTGATATTCACGGTTGTAAATCCATCTTTGTTGGCATACTTGTTAAACAGTTTGTCAACCGGGCTGTTTCCCTGGGCCAATACCAGCAATGGGATCAGCATGATCA
>JBASYJ010000069.1:0-10203 GCA_049277435.1 Prolixibacteraceae bacterium | reverse complement strand
CTAAATTTTTATTTGTATTTTCGCTCATGCTGTATAAATTGCTAGTTTACACAGTAAAGATACAGGTTGGTCGGCTTCGGTGGACCAACCTGTTATTCAAAATTTATCTCGGTCACTAATGATTTATATAGTTTATTCCCCTGCCCAGATGCAAAAAACAGGAAAGGCTCAATGATGATTCCATAAAAGCTCCATCGTCACCCCCGCTTTTTCAAGATCAATATACTCATACCTGCCAGAACCAGGCTTTCCTGTCTCACCCCAAGTTCCGCCCATTGACACAACATAGCCTTTTGACCTGTAATCTTCGAGTACTTGATCCATATCGTCAACACTGAAAGCCAGGTGATGAATTCCTTCTCCATGCCTATTGATATGATCCTCGTAAACGATGGGTGGTTTTACCGGAATACACCATTCATAGGCTATTGTTCCGTGTCGCTGCCAGCCTTGAACTAGCCCGTGATCAGTTATTTTTCCATAATAATGGGTATTTCCCAATACGGGCTTGCTGATCTGAAATTCAGGCAGGCCAATTTTGTGCCAGTATTCAGATACTTTTTCGGGTTTGCGTATAGCAAACGCGTATTGGTTTATTTTCATGCTATGCAGGTTCTCAGAAGAAAGCTTCTGCATTATCTTTAAGTCTTCATCTCCATATGTATAGCCAAGATAATACTTTCCTTCATTCCTGGTATCCATCAGAATATAATGAATATTCCCTTCTTTTGTTACGATGTTAATCTCTTCCTTAATATCCAACCCAATCCCGTTTAAACGGTTCAATTCAGCCTGAAGGGCTTCTTTGTTTTTCATCCGGTGTACAAGACTCATGGCACCATCACCATAAGAATTATTGAATTCGGAAAAAACTGATTCCTCCCCAAGGGGCTGGATCCAGGTAATATTTGCACTACCCAAATTGGCTTTCGCCAATCTTATTTTCACGGGTTTCCCTGTTTTTTTAAATTCTGCAACGACAGTATCAAGCATGATTACCTGGGTAAATCCAAGCTTGCCCCATTGAGCGATTACATTGTCAAGATCTTTAACCACCCAGAGCATTTGATCAACCTTTTTGAAATGTTCTGGTACTTCTGATACACTTTTCCCATAGGAAAAGGAGAATACAAAAAAAGCAAAGAATAAGTATTTCATAATGTTTAGTTTGTTGTTTTATACTTCTGTAAACATCTGCTAGTGTTGTGTTAACGAGCTTTTGACGGATCGTCATGCCGAACTTGTTTCGGCATCTCTAAATAGGATAAGACCCCGAAATAAATTCGGGGTGACTGGGACTTGACAAAGCCAAGCTAACGCAACACTAGTTACTATTTTAATTATTTATTAACTTGCTTATTTAATAAGCTTCAGGTGAATCATTCCCACGCTGGCAAAATATCCATCTAAAGCCGAATCAGATTTTGCTTCCCAACTACCAGGGATCTTATAAAAATTATTATTGTATGCAGTGAAATACAAAATGTATAATCATGGTGTACATAGAATGAGGAAGAGAGCAATGATCTTTTTCATATTGTAATAATTTTTCTCATTCTTTTACCGGTTTGATTGACATTATAAAATCGTACCGCTGTGGCATAACCTGATATTGTGCAAACACTGACCGGGCAGTGCAGCCTAATCCGCTTGTGGCATAATCGAAATTAAAAGTTATCCCTTCAAATGGATGGAGTTGATAGGTATAAAGAGCTTTGGTGAGGTTTTCAGTCGAATATGGTTGTGCGCTGAAGTTAAATAAACTATTTCCCTTAAATACCAGTCCTGTTCCACTAGCATCGGTCATCTTTACCCACCGGTTCTCGGTCCTTAAACCATAGTCCTGAGGAATCAGATAAGGCACATACATCTCATTTACTGTCGATTTGTAAATGCCTGTCTTATAGCCTGATTTACGGTCAGGGTAGTTTTCTTCGGGCCCCCGGCCATACCACTGAACGTTTTCAAGGGTTTTATTAAGTATCCATGCTGTTCCTATTCGTGGAAGCCAGCTTGGCATGTCTCCGTTCGGAATTATGGTATGCTCAATCATCATTTCACCGCGACCATCAATAGTGTATCTGAAATGATTAAGAAATGCGCCTTTCCGGGTTCCTAAAACCAATACATTTTTTACGTCAATTAAAATTTTTCCATCATTTTGTGTTTCCCAGCTAAAGTTATCCAAATAAAATTTCAGTCTGTCAAGACCAGAGGAATACCACTCTGTACCTGCCATGTTTCCATACCCTTCAACTTTGTGCTTAATATTTGCACTTCCCCAGGTCCATTCATCCGTTTCATTAGCCAAGGGGGCATGCCATACATTCATCTGCCCGCCTTCCTTGATAAGTTCTTTTCCCTGAAATTTCAAGGATGATAAAGTTCCTGTGTTTTTATCAAAAGCGTAAACAAAATCGTTACCTGTAACGATTAATTCACCTTTTTCTTCATTGACTTTTAAAGAAGCCGGAGATGGTTCTTTGATGATTTGGGCCGGTTGGTACCAGGGCAGTTCCAATTGGTCCCATGCAATTTCATAACCCGCATCTGCCCAGGGTTTCTTTTCTTTTTGGCGAAAACTTATCAGCAACCTATACTCAACTCCAGCCCTGATTTCCGGTTTCTGGAACGGGACCACCACAATTTTCTTTTCCTGAGGTTTAAGTGAAACTGATATTTCCCCTTTCTGAACAATTTCATTATCGGCCTGAAGCATCCAAATGGTATTCAGTTCACTAAGATTCGTGAAAAGATAACGGTTTGTAATTTCAACTTCTCCTTTTTCTGCTGAAACCAACGTTGTCTTTACCGGTTGAGCAGATTTCTTTATTTGTAACATTTCGGGTTGAGGCCGTCTGTCTGGCCAGATGCTCCCATATGTCCTGGCGCCAATTCCATAGCTATAAAATTCACCTCCTTCAATTATTTCTTCAAAATCCAACCATAAAGCAGCTTGTTTTTTCAGGTCATTTGAAGGAGATTTCAATAAATCCGGAGGAACAGCTTTTGTGAAAATTCCTACCTCATCAATAATTGCATCACAAATATAAACCATTGTTTCCTGTCCGTGGATTTCGGCATTTCTTCCAATATTTACCGGGAACGGGGTATTCAGAATATCTCCTGAAACCGGTTTGCGGATGCTTTCCTTTCCGTCCAAAAAAATTGAGATTGCAGAACCATTATAAATAGCCTCAACCTTATGCCAGTTGGACTCCCAGTTCTTAGGAAGTTCGATTCTTACCACATGTTTTTGATCAGTAGTTACATAAAACTCAAGAGAATCTTTTCCAATCTGGTGTAACCCGAACTGAAAATTTCCTTTGGCAATATAGGTTCCAGCCGAGCTGCTGAGGGCACGCGGATAAATCCATAATGAAAGTGTAAGTTGATCGCCAGTGATTTCCAATGCCTTATCGCGATATACCTCCACCCACTGATCGTGGCCATTTAAATCTACTCCTTTTCCTGAAACTCCAGGAGCAAGTTTTGCCCGGCCCATGAGGTTTACCTGTACATTATTTCCTGAAACGTCTTTTATAGCGCGAACTTTTTCTGTCAGACCTGTACTTACAAAATCCCAGATTGCGCCGCCCATGCTCCTGGGATGACTGTAAATAAGATCCCAATAATCATCAAGTCCACCCCCTCCATTACCTGTAACAGCCTGGTATTCGTCCATAAAAGATGGGCGGGGGTCAATATTTTCAGATACAAGCAAAACATTTGTAAGCAGCTCAAATAGTTGTGGGTATCTTGGCCCGATAATTTCTTCGCATGGGTGGGCAAAAGCATTCCCTCCATACATCCAATAACGGGTATTGTCATATTTTCTTCCTTCTTCAATTACCTTGCATATATTTTCACCTTCCCCACTTTCATTTCCTGCACTCCAGAAAAGAACAGATGGGTGGTTCCTGTCGCGTAACACCATTTTTCGAGCCCTTTCACGGTACATTTCTTCCCATTCTTTTTTTTCGGAAACAAATTCGGTTGCATGGCTCTCATCACCTGTTTCATCAACAATATATATCCCGTACTCGTCAGCGAGCTCCAAATATCTGTTAACAGGCGGATAATGCGATGTACGGACACAGTTAATATTGTACTGTTTAAAAAGATTGAAATCTTTAATCATTGTCTCTTCATTCATGGTATGCCCAAGTGTGGGATGCTGCATATGGCTGTTTATACCATTTAGCTTCACAGGGACGCCATTGAGATAAAACACCTGGTTACGTATTTCGGTCTCTTTAAAACCAATTCTTCCTGAAATTACCTCCTCCGTTTTTCCTGATGAATTGATAAGTTCGAAGGTCAGGTAATATAAGTTCGGATATTCAGCCGACCATTTTGCAGGATTAATAATATCGTCCGTCAACTTTACGGTTTGCTTTCCCTTTGTCAAGATTGAAAACTTACCGGATGATATTGTTTTAACTATATTCTTCTGAGGATCAAGCAGTGTAGCCCGAAGAAGATAATCATTTTTGGGCTTATCGGAATAATTTTTGACATCTAAAGATAAATCAAGCCGGGCATTGATATACGTTTTATCAAGATCGGTAGTAGCCACCCAGTCGAAAATATGCATTTTAGGTGCCGCAAACAGCCAAACATCATCAAAAATACCTGCCAATCGCCAGTAATCCTGGTCTTCAAGATAATATCCATCAGAATACTTGTAAACATTTACTGCAAGTGTGTTATGCCCCGGCTTAAGGTATTTTGTAATATTATATTCTGCAGGTTCCTGGGCACCTTCATTGTACCCAACCTGCTTCCCGTTAACCCATATGAATGAAGCGGATGCAGTTTTTTCAAGCCGGATAAATACCTCTTTATCTTTCCAGGTATCCGGGATATTGAAACTTTTTCGATATGACCCGGTAGGATTGTATTCGCGGGGGACAAAAGGAGGATTAGGTTTAAAAGGTGTAGCAACATTCCGGAAAAGAGGATCAGAATATCCTTGCATTTCCCAGTTAGATGGTACATGAATAGTATCCCATTTTTGATCGTTGAAATTTTCTTTGTAAAATTCATCCGGAGTGCCTTCAGGAGTATCAGCATAGTGAAACTTCCAGGTCCCGTTAAGCGAAATGTACCAGGGTGATTTGCCCCGGTTATTATTTAAAGCCTCAGGAACAGAATTATAAGGCACAAATGGAACATGTCCTTCTTCCTGGTTCAATTCAAATATCTGTGTGTTTTCAAGATAATGATAAATATTCTTTAAATAATCCTCATTCTGGGCGTTAACCGTAACATAAACAGTCAGGAAAAAAAACAGAAAAAAACTTTTCAATCTATGAACTTTTGATAATTGTTTCATTTTTGCACGGTTTAATTAGTTACCTGATATTAATTTGAATTGAGGCTGCGGCCAAACCATCGGCAGTAGCTTTAAGTTTAAGGTTGCCTTCCTTTTTGCCGGACTTCACAATAACCAAACATCGTCCTTGCCAGGCCTTACGTTGCGGTTGTTGATTGCTTTCAAGGCTCACCGGATTTGCATTCCCTACTCCAACTATGGTGCCTGGTCCTTCAAGCTCAAATTTCACCAGATTATCAGCTTTTGGATTTCTAATTCCTTTATTATCCAAAAGTTCTACCGTGATATAGCTTAAATCCTGACCATCGGCTTTGATTTCATTCCTATCGGCAGTTAATTTAATTTGAGTTGGTTCGTTAGCTGTTTGCATAATTGCTGTGTTCACCTGTTTTTTGTCTTGATAGCCAATTGCTTTAAGTTCTCCGGACTGATAAGGAATGTACCAAATAGCTTTGAATTCGGTGGAGCGATCGGTTTTCTTCCTACCAAGTGATTTATTATTAAGGAATAGTTCAACTTCTTCACAAGAAGAATAAGCACTCACTTCAAGGGATGTATTCTCGTATCCTTTCCAGTTCCAATCAGCTACTGCATCAAGCCAGTGCCATTTACTCCACGATTCACGATTGGGATTTTCTTCAAAAGTAGGTTTTGGAGGTTTGACAAACAGAGAAAGTTGATTTGTCATCCATAGCGCATCGCGGTAGAATGACTGTGGACGTTTCCAACCACAAATATCGATGTCGCCGCAAAATGCCAGGTTCCAGGGGAAGAAATCTTGTTTCTGGTAATAGCCACGCCAGCCAATGCTTGCTTCACCAATGTAATCGAAGGCAGTCCAAACAAAATCGCCAAGCAGCCACGGATAATCTGTAACATCCATCCAGCTTTGAAAGGCTTCGAGCGGATACGATTCGGTTTGTATCATGATTCTTGATGGAACGCGTTGATGATCATTATTAAAGATATTGTCCTTTAAATGATCACCACCCGAACCATAGTTGTATCCTGCAATATCCAACGTTGCAATGAATGGATCTTTGTCGGGGTTTAAACCGTTAACAGCGGCAATAACCTTTCGCGAAGGATCACTTTTCCGCACAAAATCGGCTAACATTTGTGCCGTCTTCACAACTTCGGGTTTATTCATTCCAGGAATTTCATTGCCAATACTCCACAGAATTATTGAAGGATGATTCCGGTCGCGTAAAATCATGCTTTCTACATCTTTTTGCCACCATTTTTCGAAGTATAAACTATAATCATTCGGATTTTTAGGATGCTGCCACATATCAAAAGTTTCATCAATGACCAGCATCCCGAGGCGATCGCAGGCATCGAGAAAGGCAGGTGAAGGGGGGTTGTGTGAACAACGAATGGCATTAAACCCACTGGCCTTCAATAATTCCACACGACGCTCTTCTGCCCGGTCGTAGGATTTGGAACCCAGTGGACCATTATCATCATGAAAACAAGCTCCTTTTAATTTCAAGGATTTCCCATTCAATTGAAATCCTTTTACTACATCAAATTCTGTAGTTCGAATACCAAATTTAGTTTCTGCGCGGTCAACTAGTTTATCGTTGCTATAAACATCGCTGATTGCAGTATATTGACCGGGTGAATCGGTTGACCATAAATTTGGGTTTTTAACAACTACCTCCTGAACAAATTCAGAAAGATCTGACTTCTCAACTGTTTGTTCCGATTCGGTCATATTTGTTTCTTCGCCTTTTCCATTCAAAATGCGTGTAACAACTTTTATATTTAATACTTTGTCCGCCTGATTATTCACTTTTATCCCGATATTCACTTTGGCAGAAGTTGCATTAACTTCAGGAGTAGTAATACTGGTTCCCCATTGTGCCACGTGTACAGGTTCGAGCACTTTTAGCCAAACGTGCCGGTATATTCCCGATCCAGAGTACCATCGGCTGTTTTCACCTTCATTCCTCACTTTTACCGCTAAAACATTTGGTTTCCCAAATATTACATGCTTCGTAATATCGAACCAAAATGAAGTATATCCGTAAGGGTGACTTCCCAATGAAACTCCATTAATCCATATTTCCGGATTCATGTAAATACCATCAAATTGAATCACTATTCTTTTGCTATTTTGTTCTTCATCCAGGACGAATGATTTTCGATACCAGCCTGTTCCTCCGGTGGTAAAACCGCCATTTACCTGGCTGATTGCATCGCGGTTAAACGGAGAGTCAGCGCCGGGCAGGTCTTCGATGCTCCAATCGTGCGGAAGATCGAGAGTTCTCCAGCTGGAATCGTCAAATCCAGGTTGTTCGGCACCTTGTGCTCCACCAAGGTGAAATTGCCACTCGAAATCAAATAAAACAGCGTTTGTATGAACGACTTGGGCATTGAGCATATAAAACATCATACTCAAAAAGGATAGTAAAAACAAATACTTTTTCATGGATTTCAATTTTAGGCATTAAAAGAAAAATGGCAGTCAAAAGCCGACAAAGCTTTTGACTGCCATTAATTATAAGATAATTTGATTAATATCCAGGGTTCTGAACCAACAGGGTATTTTTATTCATTTCAGTACGCATAATCGGGAAGAAATACAATTTCTTATTCCATGCCCGAAGTTCACCACCCAGATCCTGTTTAGAGAAAATAGGAGCTCCATAAGTGGTACCATCAGCTTTCCGATAACTGTCAACAGATGCTTCCGTAGTTACATAACGCACATCATGCTTCGACATTTGCTTATAGGCGACTTCTCCGATCATCCAACGACGAATATCCCAGAAACGTTGATCTTCGTATGCAAATTCAATACGACGTTCGTGACGGTAGGCCTGTTTCAGTGCATCGCCTGTTAATGAAGCTGATAATGCTGGTTGTCCGGCACGGGTGCGCACCATGTTAATATATTTGATGGCTTCTGCATTATCTCCCAGTTCAATACAAGCTTCAGCATAGTTCATCAAAATCTCACCATACCGGATATGTTTAAACGGAACATCCTGTTTTACATACTGTGGATCAACCGAAGGATCGACGTATTTCCGGAGGTAATAACCTGTGCGTCCACCATTCCAGTCTTCAATCGGACCTTCGCGGGTATCCAAACCAGCTTTGATCATTTTACCAGCCGAATCGTAAACGCGACCAACCTGTATTTTGCTATATGGATCAATTTTTAATGCATCATCCGGACGTTTTCTCCATTGTACACCTTCGTACAGAACAGTGGCATAAAAACGGGCATCACGGTTCAAATATGGATTTGCTTTCTGTGTTGGGTTAGTCCAGTCAAACTTACTTCCATCTTTCATTTCATAGTCATCGACCAGGTCGCCCAGCGGATTATTATTTCCCCAGTTATGGTATCCATTGGGTCCGCAATACAATGCAGGATTATAACCCGACCAGCTCTCGTCAGTTTTTTGAGAAAAGAATTGCAATAAGATGTCTTCACTGGTACCCTTTGAAGTAAATAATTCAACAAAGTTATTGGCAACAGAGTCAATAGCAGCCGGACTAGCTTTGTATAAGCTATATTTATTCAAATCAATAACAGCTTTTGCAGCAGCTTTTGCAGCAGTCCAACGCGCAGTCGCATCACCACTGGTGTAACCCAATAAGTCGGGTTTTGAAAAACCACTGGTTACCACACTGTTTTTGGCAGGGTTGTGCAAATCGCTGGCGGCATAAAGCAATACTCTCGCTTTTAAAGCCAGGGCAGCTCCTTTAGTAATACGCCCGTTAGTTGCATATGTATCAGGAAGATTCATCGCTGCGGAATCAGCCTGGCCAACAATATATTTGATACAATCGTCGTAAGTATTTCGCTCAACGTTGAATTCGTCTGTCAAACCATAAACTTTCGTAATGATTGGAACTCCACCATAAAGATTGGTCAGATAGAAATAAGTCCAGGCACGTAAGAAATAAGCCTGACCTTTCAAATTGTCAATGGTAGCTTTATCTCCGGGTACTGAATTAATTTTCGAAAAGAAAATACTTGCACGACGAACATTGGCATACATCGGATCCCAACGGAAATGCAGCGTATGAGCGGTAGGGTCACCATTGCCCCAATCGGTACTCCATCCTTCCAATCCATCCTGAGTAATCAAACCTTTATTAAAGTTTAAAACACCCCAGTCGGGACCAAAATGAGATTCATCGGAATA
Source organism: Prolixibacteraceae bacterium (assembly GCA_049277435.1). Taxonomy (GTDB): domain Bacteria; phylum Bacteroidota; class Bacteroidia; order Bacteroidales; family Prolixibacteraceae; genus Aquipluma. The sequence goes on along the minus strand of JBASYJ010000069.1, from coordinate 699 downwards.
ATCAGAAAGGCGTTCGATGGCAAACGGGAAACCCAGCGCATTGCGGTACATGCTGTTCAAAAAAGTTTCAACAAGGGCCGGATCGTTCCATACATCAATTTCGGAATAATCGCCCAGAGGTTTTTTATCCAAAAATTCTTCTGTTTTTGTACACGAGGAGAGTATCGCGATAAACGATACAAACATCAATAGATTGAATATCTTTTTCATTGTTAAATCGTTTTAGAAGGTTAAAGTTACACCAGTTGTAATGACTCTTTGCGGAGCGTAGGATGTCCCTGCAGTTGTTTCAGGATCAATAATTTTCGCTTTGTCGACAGTCAGCAAGTTCAACCCGTTTACATAAATGCGAAGGTTTTCGATGCCTAAAGTCTTATTTGCACTCAATGGTAAACTGTAGCCTATTTCAAGGTTTTTTAAACGTACATAATCGGTACTTCGTAACCAGAAAGTATTTCCCTGGCTTCCCCAGTATTCTTCGTCGCGGTTAAATGATCGTGGATAGGTAGCGTCAATATTTTCCGGAGTCCAGCGATTATCGGCAAAATCTTTGTAATAGTTACCAATTTCTCCTGATTCAGCTCTCACATATTGAACCGCACCGGCAGCGCCCTGAACCAGCATGGCCAAGTCAAATTGTTTGTATCTGAGGTTAACTGTCAAACCACCGATAAACCGTGGCATGTCGTTTTTTTCATT
>JBASYJ010000068.1:0-20839 GCA_049277435.1 Prolixibacteraceae bacterium | reverse complement strand
GTGATTCCAAAACAACTTTGGTCTTAAATTCTTTACTAAATCTTCTCCGTTTGAGTGACATAAATTTTAATTTAAAGATGATCAATTTATATCTTAACTCATTGTCCTATTTTGGGGGAGTATCATAACTTTATCATTTATTTTTTCTAAAATCTCATCTTCAGTGTGTTCAAAGATCAATATTTCTAGTATATCTTCAAAAATAGTTTCCGGTTTAGATTGAGATTCCGAAGGTATATCATATACTTTGATCTGAATTTTAGAAGCAGAAATGACTGTTAAGCCAGCATTACAAGAATCTGATTGAATTGTCATTAAGAATGCTTTATACTTGACAAGATTACTGAGTGAGAATAATTTACTCAGCGTAATTAGTTTGTCTTGAGTTATTGATTGTGCAAACTCTTGAAAAGATGTTGATTCTGTTACCTTAGAGTAGATTCCTAAGTCATATTTCTCTCCATTATGTGATATATTAATAATGTTTTGATAGTAGTACTTCTCTAAAAGATAAAAAGCAAGATCAGTTTCTTTTGCATTAACAAGACTTGGAAATAATTTATTAAATAGACTATACTTTTCAGGAAGAAGAGGAACGCTCGAATCAAACGAAGCCTCATTTATTAATAAATCAATTAGGCGATTATCAATTTCTGTAATAGGGAAATCCTTAATAATATCTATTAAACGAAAATATAGTTGCGTATCATTTAAATGTATCTTATTATGCAAAAAATCATCTTTAATTAAATCAGCTAAATCTTTAATTATTCCTTTATCTTTTTCTTCAAGTGCTTTTTGAATTACTCTTCTTAAAAAACTAATTTTTTGATAAAGTAACTCAGTATTCTCTTGGAAATAGCTACTATTAAGAAGTCCGTTAGATTTTAGATTACAAAACCAGTTGATCGCATCGATTGGCTGAAGCAACAAGTAAATATAGTTTTCAGGTTTTTCTCTAATTAGTTTTAAAATTTCTTCTACTTTTTCACCGTTCTCAATATTGTCTTTTATCAATTTTGCATAATCGACTCCTTTAGGCGAAGGTGTTTGTAACTCATTCTTCCATGCATCTAAAACACTATATAGTCTACTATAACCGTCATTATCGAGAAAGTATGGGAGAATGGTTAAATTTAAATTTTTCAGGTATTGAGCTTTTAATTCTAAAAACTGGAGGTTTTCAAAATATGTTGGCATCAAAGCATAGTGTGGCTTTGTGGTACTTCTAATAACCTCAAGAATTTGCAATTCTTCCAAGCTAGAGCCTAGAAATATTACTGTACATTTTCCAAATAATATTTCAAGGAATTTCTTTAATGATGTTTTTTTAGTCCCTTCTTGAAAATAATGCTTCAAATAGTTTGTTGTTGAGAATATTAAATCATCACTTTCTTTTTCAATAAATCCATGTAAATAGTAGATTGCCTCTGACGTTAATTCAGTTTCCAATCTATTATCATTTGGTGTAATCGAAAGATGTTCATTATTGGAAATAATAATATTTTCGCGTTCTGGTATTTGGGAAAGAGATTTATTTTCAATTAATGCATTAACAAACTCACTATCAACATTAGTTGTTAGCTTTATACAGCTGGTAAAAACATCAGAAACTAAAATTTTATAGATATTTTTTTGACTCGATTGATCACTCCTTTTTTTTAGATTGTCCTTATAAAACTGAAAGGCTTCTGTAGAGCTTAATCTGGTTTCAAAAAGTGAAAGTTTTATTTTAGGGTCTTTTATTTCTTTTTGAAATATTTCTTTTTCATATGAACTTATATACCTCTTCTTTTCAAGCTCTTCTATAGCTTTGTTCGCAAGTTCATTCCAAGTTGGATATTCAAGCAATTTTGATGCTCCAGCTCCCACAAAAAATGCTACATCACCCGGGTCGTTCTGAATGAGTCTTTTCAACTCAATTGGAATTTGAAGGTCTATCTCATTTGATTTAAAATAATTTATTAAATCAGTTAAATGCCCATCATCAATTATGCCTTCAAGAGTCTTTCTTAAAGTGGAAATATTATCAATTTCAGGTTTTAAAGAATATGAGGTTGTGAAAGCGCGATCACATGCGAAAATGTTATCAATAATCCGATCTTTAGTTTTTGGAATACTTTTGGTAATAAGGTCAAAAGTTACTTTTGAAATATTTCGCAACATAAATTTTCAAGGTCTTTGTTAATTTCAGGGAAAGATAAATACAAATTATCTGATTTTCATAAATAGTTACAAAACAGACTTTATAAATCAGAGAATTTAGTTATGTATTTTAGTATATCAGCTACAATCTAAAAGCGGCTGAACTCCGGATTTTATCCTTTGTCCTACCGCTTTTGACGTTTTTGCACAATATGATCCGAACCAGTTCTTACATCCTGGTTGGTGAAGAGTACTTCACTGTTAGCGGCACAAAAATCGGATCTTTATTGAATCAGTTTAAACCTAATGTATATTCGGAGCAATAACAGGCAACAACGAATGCCAAAATTTAAAAACGAATTAGTGTAAATCCATCCGAAAACGATGCTTTATTCACATAAGAAAGGCCGTCCAAAATTCCAGTTTGAGACGGCCTTTGTAATAGTTCATGAGGTATCAGGGTTTCTGTTTTTCAGAACTTAACTTTTCGGTACGGTATAATATTCCAGCACATTCATGGCAAATCTGGCTGAAACAGTTCCGGGTCCACCGCTCATTTCAATTCCCACTTCAATGGCTTCCAGTATTTCATTTTCAGAGGCACCAGCATCAATGGCTTGTTTGATGTGCCATTCCATGCACGATTCACAGTATATCACCAGGGATATTCCGACCGCGATTAGTTCCTTCTGCTTTTTACTCAACGCTCCATCGAGGTAAGTTTTTTCCTCCATGTCAACAAACGACCGATAAACCTTCGATTTTTCAAGGTAAAAAGAATGGGCTTGCTTTCGGGTTTTAACCAGTTGCTCAATTTTAATTTTAGCTGTGTTTTCCATTGTCAGATGAATTATAATTAATCAGTTGAACAAGCATAAATTCAGGAACATAACGCGAACATTTACGGTAGCATCCAATCAAACAGAATAAAATATCCGTTCGCAAATGCAATTAAAGTTACGAAGCTTTTCAATTTAAATTCACCGCTTGGTTTATTTATCCTGCACCAATTACTTCGGGCTGACAAGTGGAGGAATTGAGCGCAGGCAATATTCAGTATGAATTATGAGACATTAAATAATGATTCGGTTCAAACAAAAATAAAGGAGCTATGATTGTTCGTGTGGGATTTGGCTTTAAATCGCAAATAGAACCGGTTGATTTGTCTGTTTAATAAAGTAATAAGGTTGAGATTCGATGTTTACTATTTCTCTTATGTAACTACTTTTTTAAACACAATCTCAATTTCGTCCGAAAGATGGTTTTTGCCTTGAAAAAGGCTTTCCGACGGACGGGTTTCTTCACTTTCTCGTCAACCCGGGGCTACATTCGTTCCTCACTTACCCCGGGCTACAAATATTTCGCCCATATCTGGGCTGAACCCCAAAACAAAATCACCAAACACTGCATCCTACAGTTATTCTTTTATGGGCTGTATGCCAACATACTGAGGGACTACTAAGGTAATGGGAATAATAAGAAGTCATATTTTGATTTGTTACTTAGAACCAAAATAAATGAACGAATAAGGATTAAGAAAATCCGGATCAAAATCTAATCCAGCACAAAGCGGTAAGTAATGGTTCCGACCTGAAAGGCAGCGGCATTTTCATCGGCATTGAAACGGGCCTGAAGCGCGGCTTTTTTAGCAGCAGCAATTAATTCCGGATTCGCGGTATTTGATCCCTTGACCCCGGCTTCGGCTTTTTTGACCAAGCCGCTTTTGTCGACAGTAACCTGAACTACCACGATGCCTTCTTCGTTTCCGGGGTAGTAGGGTTTTGGAAGCGATTGAGCATTACGGCCATCCAGACTATAGGAAACACCGTTTCCGACACCGCCACCTGCACCGTATTTTTCGGCATTGGCAGTTCCACCCGGGCTACCCTGGTTGCCGCCACCATAAGTTACACCCTGGCTGGTGCTTTTCGAATCTGAAGTTCCTTTTCCGGAGCCACCAAAAGCATTTTTTGCCCGGTTATTAATTTCTCCGACTTTACGTTGTTCTGCAGCAGCAATGGCAAGCCTTTGCTCTTCCTGTTTCTTCTGACGGGCAATTTCGGCCTGACGAATCCGTTCTGCTTCGGCTACTTTCTTTTTATCCAGTTCTTCCTGTTTCTTTTTTTCCTTCAGGATTTTTTCATTTTCAAGATCTTTGGCTTTTTCAGCTTCTTTTTTCTTTTTCGCCGATTCCATGGCGGCAGTTTTTTCCAGATCCTGCGTTAACAAAGCTTCTTTCACAACTTTGGGTGCCACTTTTTTTTGTGGCGGAGGTGGTGCTGTTTGCGTTTCCTTGTGTTTTTCTTCCTGATCTTCGACCGGAGCCGATTCGGATGGAGCTGGCTCTTCAGTACCAAATCCGGTTTCTGTATCACCAAAATTGACGAGGATTCCTTCTTCGCCCGGCAATGGCAGTGGAGTAAAAAAGCCAAAAAGCAGCAGCAGGGCCAAAATCACCGCATGGATAATCAGGGTACCAACAATACCGTTTTTATGTTCCGACCAGTAGTTCATTATTCTTCAGGGGCAGTTGCAAGAATCATTTTTATCTCATTGCGTTTGGCAATGTTCATAATATTAACCACATATTCGATTGGCACCGTTTTATCGGCATGCAATGCAATGTAGGTTTCGTCGTTTACCTTGATTATTTTTTGAAGATAAGGTTCGATCTCGGTAAAAGCGACACGTTTCAAATCACCGTCTTCATTCAGGTAATATTTCAGATCAGCGGTAATCGAGATGGTTGTGATGGCTTTAGCGACAGTCTGGTTATTGCTTTGCGGCAACAACAATTTCAGCGCATTGGGAGCCACCATCGTTGAAGTGATCATGAAAAACAACAATAAAAGGAAAACGATATCCGTCATCGAAGCCATACTAAAACTAACGTTTACCTTATTTCTATGCTTTAAAGACATGGTTGCTTATTATTTAGCAGGTTCGTTCAATACATCCATAAAATCGCTGGTGGCAGCTTCCATGTTAAACACTACCTTTTCGACGTTGGTCACCAGAATGTTGTATGCAAAATAGGCTACAATCCCGACAATCAAACCGGCGACAGTAGTTACCATAGCCTGGTAAATTCCTGAAGATAACAAGGTAATGTTGATGTTATTTCCGGCATTCGCCATATCGTAAAAAGCGCCAATCATACCGGTTACTGTACCCAGAAATCCCAGCATGGGAGCTCCACCGGCAACACTGGCCAAAACTGGCAATCCTTTTTCAAGCTTATAAACTTCAAGGTTTCCGACATTTTCGATGGCGGTTGTCACATCAGCCATTGGGCGGCCAATTCGTGAAATGCCTTTTTCGATCATGCGTGCAGTAGGAGAATTTTCGCTTCGGCAAAGCGCGAATGCGGTTTCAATTTTTCCATCCATGATGTATTCACGAACACGGTCCATCAGTTTCGAATCAACTTTTCCGGCTTTCCGGATAGCGAAATACCGGTCGAAAAAGATAAACGCTGCGACAAACGACAGAAATACAATCGGGATCATTAACGGACCACCTTTCATGGCCATATCAAAAAAACCTGTAACAATACCTTCCGGCTGAACGGCTTTAGCTGCTGCCTGTGTACCTTCAGTCAAACCCGGACCTGCCTGTAATAAGATAAAATTCAACATATGCATTTTGTTTTAAGTCAACTTAATAAAAACGGGGAATACTTACAAAAAGTATACCCCGCAAAAATACAATTTATTTATTTCAATTTTTTAGCCCGCAAATTCAATCATATAAACTGCTGCTCCAGCCAGATAGCCTACCAGTGCCAGCCACGAAATTCTTTTCAGGTACCAGATGAAGTCAATTTTTTCAAGGCCCATTGCTGCCACTCCGGCTGCCGATCCAATAATCAGTATACTACCACCGGTTCCGGCAGTGTAGGCTAAAAATTCCCAAAATATTCCATCCTGAATAAAACTGGCCAAATAACCAGTTGTGCCCGCAGGGGCAATCGGGTACATTCCCATTGCTCCGGCTACCAAAGGAACGTTGTCAACAATCGAAGATAGCACTCCAATTGCAAGTGCTATAAGTTTTACATTCCCCAATTTTTCGTCGAGAAACTGAGATAACAGTGATAACTGACCGGCTGATTGCAAGGCAGCAACAGCGGAAAGAATTCCCAAAAAGAAAAATACTGTTGGAGTATCCACCTTCCGGAGTACTGCTGTAATTTTTAGTTTATCCTTAATTTCGGCTGGTTTATTCCGGTGCATAATTTCGGAAATCACCCAAATTACGCCAAGCGACAAAAGCATTCCCATATACGGAGGCAGGTGGGTCACTGTTTTAAACACCGGTACAAACAACAATCCTGAAACACCAGTAATCAGGATTAATAAGCGTTCCGAATTTGTTGTAAATTCTTTATCTGAACTGTTCAGTTTTGGCCTGACAACATTTCCCTTCATCGAGAACGACAAAATGGCAAGAGGAACTACCATACAGACCAAACTTGGAAGAAATACCCCCTCGATAATCCGGGCTGCAGTAACCTGGTTTCCGATCCAAAGCATAATGGTGGTTACATCTCCGATCGGTGACCAGGCACCACCGGCATTGGCTGCCAGGACAACCATACTGGCAAAAAACCACCGGGTTTCCTTATCGGAAACCAGCTTCCGAAGCAGAGCCACCATCACGATAGTCGTGGTCAGGTTATCCAGTAAGGCTGACATGAAAAAAGTAAGCAAACTTAAAAGCCAAAGCAGCTTAACTTTATTTGTTGTATTAATTTTATCGGTAATTACCTTAAATCCCTGGTGCTGGTCAACCACTTCAACAATGGTCATGGCACCCAATAGGAAAAAGAGAATTTCAGCTATTTCACCAATGTGATGAATAATTTCATACTCGACGATAAAATGATGAATCGCTTCGACACCATGATAGGCTGGGAACAAAGCCTGAAACTCTTCCCAGGAAGGGCTGTAGCCCATGTTCAGAATATCTTCGGAACCTAACATAAAGGCAACCCAGCACAAAGTTCCGATAATAAGTGCCGATGCGGCCTTATCCACTTTTAGCGGATGTTCGAAGGCAATGGCAACATAACCGAGAACAAAAATGACAACCATTAATATAAACATAACTTTAGGTTTTAATTATTTACATTTTTTCAGAAGCGTAAATATAAAATATTGATTAGACTTAGCATGATCCGGCAGCTTATCTTTAATAAAGTACATACAGATTTTACTTTCCATTAACAGTTTTGTCAGGATTTGTTTTACGCTTTTTGAAAAAAGTTTTCAGTTTTTTCAGGAGTTCGTTTAAATCATTGAAGTCTTCGCGGTACGAAACCCCCACCCCCTGCGTGTATGGCGAAGTATCGTATATCAGATTGTTGTTCGAATGATTGTATGCTTTCAGCTGAAGTTTTCCATTGTTGGTAATTTTTACATTGATGTCGGCATCGCCCACTAGTCCGCTGTTGTTGTTCGTTGTCCGTTGTGATGCATTATTCCCGATGTTTCCGTTGATCGTAACCCTGTCGTTAAACATTTGGGTACTCAGCGCCAGTTCAATTTCATCGTTGGTGATCTGGTTTCCGGGCCTGTAATTCACCCCGATATCAAAATCGTTGCTGATTTGCGACAACCAATTGCTGAACTGATTCGAAAGCAATTCACTGGCTGTGGTGCCAACCAAATTGGTATTACCGGCAGTATACGAACCACGGAGATATTCAGGAGTATAAAATTTGCCCAGAACCAGAAGCGACAAAATCTGTTTATTCATGTCCTCATCGGAACTGATGTATTGACGAACTTCATCTTTCAGCCTGTCGATGGCCGTTGGCAATTCAATGTCGAATTTGATATCCGGATTGTTCAGACTTTTTGAAAGTGCTATTTTACAGGAAACCGGCAACCGCAGAGATAAATCCCGGTTTTCAGAAGTGCTTCCGGTCCCATTTTGTGTATCGTAGGTGTATTCGTTACGGCCAAACAATTCGTTGAGCGAGGCTTTCAACCGGTAAATGGCATTCAGGTCAACAACTGCTTCCATCGGATCGCCGTTCCACTCGATGGTTCCACCCTGTTGAATTTCGAATTTTTTATTGATGACATTCTGAAGGGTAAATAAATAATCTCCCTGCTCAACGGTATATTCTCCAAACAGCGAAATGTTGTTGTTGTTATCGATCGAAACCATCATATTTCCATATCCCTGCGACCGGATCACATCGCCAATTTTCGAGTTGTAAATCAGCTGTGCCCGGGCTTCCGGAGTTATTTCAATATCAAATCTCATCTGTAAATCGGATTGGCTGACCGGCGCTTCAACTACTTTTATTTTAGGCTGATAACCACGGCTTACAAAAGTTAAAAAATTATACTCCTGTGCTTCCTCTTCGTAGTCGAGCATAATGTTCATATCGGTGCCTTTTTCTGTCCGGGCAATACCATCGATCAGCACCTGAGCGCCTTTACCGGTAATTCGAACTGAGCCGCTTCCATACAATTTGCCATAAAACTGCTCATTGATTTGCGATGTGGTATTGATGGCCAGAATCCGGTTGGTTTTTACAGTCAGGTCGTAAGTCATTTTCGAAAAACTCTGATGTTTTATCGTTCCGGTAAAAATTCCCGAATTCCCAAAATCATCGGTCACCCGCATATCAGGAAAAATTATTTTATCTCCGGAAAATCGTACAGAATCATTCAGGTTATAATTGACCTGTAATTCAGAAAGCATCAGACCGGCATTTGCGGCATGCAAGGCACCATCGTGCTGAATGTGCGACGGCGATCCGTAAATCCGGACTTTCCCGGTAGCATCGCCGTGAAAATTGGCGAAACTGCTTCCCATCAGAGGTTGTAAGATCAGCAGCGAAAAATGGTCAAAACTGGCATCAACCGAGATGCTGTCTTTTTCAGGATTGTATATTCCATAGGCCAGCAAGGTTTGTTTACTTCCGGATTCAACCAGCAGTTCAGCCACAATTTCTTCGTTTGTGGTGTCAAGCCGGCTCTGAATACTGGCCTCGCCAATGGATTGCCCCAAAAGTGCAAGTCCCGAAATTTTCAGGTCGGAAAGGAATAATGCCCGTTTGTAAAAATCAAGAACCGATAAGCTTCCATTTAATTCGCCCTGCAAATCAAGTCCGTCCGTCACAATATTATTCAGCGAACTTAAATCAATCTGATTGAAATAGACATTCAGTTTGTTTTCCTGATTTTTATCGATGGACCCATCAGCCAGAATCGATTGATTTTTATTGGAAAGTTTTAGGTTGTTTACCCTGATCAAAGTCGAATCGATTGAAATCATTGCCGGGTTTAGCCGCCAAAGACTGTCGGCCAAATACAATCGGGTGGGTTTTACAGATACTTCGACATGCGGATAATTTTTCTGCGGGAAGAACCGGGTACTGGTATTGACCGATCCGGAGTAGGAAACATCGCCAAAATTATTCCAGTCGAGCCGCGAATCCAGCAAATCGCCCGAGGCTTCTGAATTAAGGGATAAATTATAGATTTTAAAATCGGTGCCGATACGGATTTCATCGATTTTGTTCCTGACATTTAATTTCGAATCGCCATCCACATTCAGGCTTAAATCCTTTAACACGGTAGATTTGTATTGAATATCCGGAAATTTCGCGTTCAGGATCAGAGTTCCCTTTTCCGAATTAATGCTCCCTTCCAGTTTTGCAGGGCCCATCCGCAGGTCAGGAATCAATACCTGTGTGAACCTGTTTAGATCTTTCAGGTTCAGCCGGAAATCAAAAATATTTTTTTCATCCGATTTTTCAACTGTCAATCCCGAAGAAGGAATGTATTTATTAATTATCTTTTTTATGGCATGGGGCAGTTTATGCAATTCGTATTGTCCACGAATATCGGCATCAAGGAAATCCGACCGTACCTCCATCACAGGTTCATTTTCGAAAAATGTTTTTAAATCGAAATCATTGAATTCGACCTGACCATTTTCATTTTCATAAACACCTTGTTTAAAATGAATTGCACCGGCCAGGTTATCAATATTGTTTCCGGAGAAATTGGCACCCAGCGCAAATGAAATTTGTGATTTACTGAAGGCATGATCCAGCTTTAAGGCTTTCAGATCAGCTTTATCGACCAGCATATCGAAATTAAACTCCGGAACAGGAACATTTAAATCGAATTTACCATCGAAACGGAACTTCAGGTTTGGATCGTTCACCAGCAAACTGCCGTCGAACCGTTTATTGATGATTTCGCCTTTTAATCCGATGTTATGATACTGATAATCATTGATCATCGTACTGTCGATCTGACCCGACACCCTGGCCGAAAAATTATTCGTCTGCTGGTTTAATAAACCGGTGATGTCGCCATTAAACGTTATCCGGCCCAAAACATCAGTCCGGAATAATTTTCCGAGTTGAAAATTTACTGTTTTCAAACGGCCCTTCATTTTCAGTTTTTCGCCGCCGACGGGTACAAAAGACAAGTCGGTGTTCAGTACGCCCCATTTCGACCGGAATGTACCAAAAGCAACAAAGTCGCTTAAAAACCCGGTGAAGTTACCGTTGTATTCCACGATCCCGGCATCAAGCAGATTCGCGGGTATTCTGATCTGATCGAGCGGAAAATTATCCGGAAGTTTAAGTTTACTCAGATCGTTAAAATCGGCAAACGACTTTTTCAGGTCGAAATGCATGTATGTATTGGCAAAATCGGGCAATCCGTTCAGGTAAAAATTGAAATCAAGTTTTGTGTTTTCACCCATACTCAATTCAATTTCATTTCCTTTTAAATCAGTCAGTGTACCAAATATTTTGCCTGAAACTTCAATATCTTCCTCCATGCCTTTCATCGAAGGCACCAGTAAACTGATGTCTTTCAGACTAACCCGCGATTTTTTAAGATCCAGATTGATTTTCAGTTTATTCAGGTCAAATTCTTTTCCGATCCTGCTTTTGTCAAGGCTGATATTTGCGTCGGTTATTTCAGAATTCGAAGTATGCAGATGTAGGCTATTCAGAAATACCGAGTCGGAAGTCATCGAAAAAAGTGCAGTAAATTCATCCAGTCTAAAATCGTATTGATTTTCCATCTGCAGTTTGTTAATCTGAAAAGCAAGATTTTGCTCCTGAATTTTCAGATCAGAAATACCCAGGGAGATGTTTTCCATTTCAATCTCGTTCATTCCTGAACTGTCGGGATAAGCATATTTTATCCGGGCATCATCAAAATCAAAAGAATTCAGAATAAAGTTGAAAGACAGCGTGTCTTTTTTGATCGAATCGGTTGATTGAAACGCGTCGGCAAGAAACTGATAATTGTGAATACCGGCCGTATCGGATTTAATATTCAGATAGGTTTTGTCCAGCGAAAGTTTATTGATGCTGACAAAGCGTTTTTTAATGCTGAATGAGTCGATGTTTGCAGTCAGATCGTGGACAAACAGCAGGGAATCATTATTTTGATCTTTTACCAGAACATCTTCGAGCACAATTTTGTTAAAAAAGGCAATGGAAACACCTTTAACCGTGATGCTTGCATGCAATTGTCCTGAAAGTTTTTCAGCCACTTTACGGGCAAGGTAAGTCTGTACCATCGGACTCTGAAGAATCAGCCAGGAAGAAAAAAGCAGGATTAATATCGTGCCCAGTATGGGTAAACCTATTTTAAGTGATTTTTTGATATTTTTGTCGCTCCAATATTTAATACAAAATAATACAAATCCCCGGATAAAAACCAGCCTGCCATTTATTTTAACGAAGGAACAGGCTTTTTATTTACAGCATGAACAAAGAAAAAGACATCTATATTTTGGGTATTGAGTCATCGTGTGACGACACATCAGCTTCAGTAATAAAAAATGGTTTTCTGCTTTCGAACATTATTGCCGGACAGAAAGTCCACGAAGCTTTTGGCGGTGTTGTTCCTGAACTGGCCAGCCGGGCCCACCAGCAAAACATCATTCCGGTGGTCGACCAAGCCATTAAACAAGCCGGAATTGAAACCAAAGACATTACTGCCATTGCGTTTACCCGCGGACCGGGATTATTGGGTTCCTTGTTGGTTGGAACATCGTTTGCCAAAGGTTTTTCGCTGGCTACCGGTGCCCCGATGATCGAAATCAATCACCTTCAGGCTCATGTACTGGCCCATTTTATTCAGGAATACAACACACCGTACGATCCGCCAAAATTCCCCTTTCTTTGCCTGCTGGTTTCCGGTGGAAATTCGCAGATTATTCTGGTGAAAGATTATCTGGATATGGAAGTGATTGGTCAGACCATCGACGATGCGGCTGGCGAAGCATTCGACAAATGTGCCAAGGTGATGGGACTGCCCTACCCCGGCGGACCGTTTGTCGATAAACTGGCCAAAGAAGGAAATCCGGATGCTTTCAAATTCTCGAAACCTCGCATTCCGAATTTCGATTACAGTTTCAGCGGACTGAAAACCAGCTTCCTTTATTTTTTAAGGGATCAGCTTAAGGAAAACGAAAATTTCATTGAAGAGCGCAAAGCAGACTTATGTGCCTCGCTGCAAAAAACAATCATCGATATTTTGCTCGACAAACTGATTAAAGCCGCTAAAGAAACCGGGGTTAAGGAAATCTCGGTTGCCGGTGGTGTTTCGGCCAATTCGGGATTACGAAATGCACTGATTGAAACAGCGGCAAAAAAACACTGGAAGATGCACATTCCAAAATTTGCCTTTACGACTGATAATGCTGCCATGATCGCCATTACCGGACATTTCAAATACCTGAAAGGCGAATTTATCGGCATGGATGCAGTGCCTTTTGCACGAATGGATATCAGAGTCTAATCAAATAATTAATAAAACCACATAGGCACATAGGGCACAATAGGAATTTTCTATGTGCCCTATGTGGTAATCCTTTTTGCCTTTTCTATTTATTTTGATTCAGGACACTGAGCAACTGGCTTTTACTTACCACTCCGGAATGCCGCCAAAGAATTTTCCCGTTTTGAAATACAATTAAGGTAGGAACACTTTGAATCTGGTATTGACCGGCAATCCCTGGATTTTGATCAACATCGATTTTTATCACCCGTACCCGGTCGCCAAGTTCTGTAGCCAGATCTTTTAAAATCGGGCCCTGAGCTTTACACGGACCACACCACAAGGCATGAAAATCAACAATTACAGGTTTACTGTCACTGATTATTGAATTAAAATTCGCTTTCATTTGTATTCTCTTAAACTTTAAAATCTGAATATCACCAATATTCAGCAGGTGACTTTGAGTCACCTGCTGAATAAATGATTACACTTTATACGTTAAACTTCCGTTCGGGCAGGCGGCTACACATTGCAGGCATTTCGAACAGGTATAACTGTCGCCCGGCTTTTCCTTCATCGGTTTGTACAGGCTGTATTTAGCGGGCTCCATCTCCACGATGTAGCATTTTTTATCGCAGATTCCGCAGTTCTTACAGCTATCTTCATTCAGTTTGATCCTGAAAAATGAATATTTGTTCAGGAATCCAGAAATCCAGGCGATCGGACAACCGATTTTGTGATACTGGTACATTTGACGCATTTTTCCACTGCCACTCATACCCATCATCACTTCCATAATTAATCCCATCGGGCAAACCCACCGGCAGAACACTTTTCCAAACACAACGCCGGTAATGCTGCCTGCCAGCAAAATGTACCACAACGAAACATGGTATTTCGAAATAGCCAGATAAAGGGCCACACCTAGAACCGACAGAATAATCATCCGACTGTCGACCATTACTTTTAAAACTTTTCTCATGAATTGATTTTATCGGTTTTTACATTCCGGGCAAACGAGGGAATTTGCCCACTTTAGTTAATTTCGAGTAAGTGCCCCAGCCTTTTTTCATCCAGTGACCAAGGATCGGCATCGGGATTAAAAATGATTTTTTTGAGTTACGGAAAACAAATGCTGCACCATCACCGGTATCCATCACACACATGATGTTAAGCGATTCCTGGTATCCTTTGCGTTTTGAAGATCCTTTTTCTGTTTCCTGAATATTAAAAGCGGCATTTCGTCCCATCAATTCGGCAGTATGTCCCTGTTTGGCAATCCAATCGGGGCCTTCTATGGCTGCGATGTCACCAATGGCATAAACATCCGAATATCCGCGAACCTGACAGAAATTATTGATCTGAATAAATCCGGCCTCGGTCAGTGGCAGGTCGCTTGTTTGAAGCACCTGATGACCCACCGATGCAGGAATAAATAATATCAGGTCCGAATCCAGTTTCGAATCTTCTTCAAATTTGACTGCACCCGGCTCAAAACCGGTAATCTTTTTGCCAAAACGTTTTTCAATCTGGTAACGTTCGAACATTTTGTTCAGCATCGGGAAGGCATTTTTACCCATTTTGGCACCTGGTTCATCCATCGGGGCAAAAAATGTCAGTTCAAAATTCTGCCTGATTTTTTTCTTTTTCAGGTAATGGTGAAGATTGAAAATCAGTTCGAATGCCGGTCCGCCACGCACAGCTGATTTATCTTTCGGATTGCCTCCAAAACCGATGGCAATTTTGCCACTTCCTTTTCTGATCAGTTCATCGATCCCATCCCGGATTGAAAGCGAGACTTCAGGCTTTCCGCAAATTGACAAGGTGTTTTCGATGCCTTTGTGCTTCATTTTACCGGCACCAAAAGCAACAACCAGATAATCGTAATTCAAGGTCTGAGTTTCGCAAACAACCTGATGACGGGCAGCATGAATTCCGTTTACCTGATCGATGATCAGATCAAAGGGGTATTTCTTCCGGATGGTGGCCAGCGGAACTTTCACCTGTTCGAAATCGATATTTCGGACCGGAATCCAGATTGAAATCGGATACAGGTATAAATAATCGCGATCGGAAACCAGGGTCACATTAAACTTTCCGCTTTTCTGCAGTTCGATGGCTGTTTGAATACCGGCAAAACCACCGCCCAGAATGATTACATGCTTCATTTTATTCTGAATAATTCATCAGTGCTTTTAAAAATTCACTTTCAGGACAACCACTTATGGTTTTTACCAAGTTACCCCTGACAAAAAATAAAATGGAAGGAGTAGCCGAAATGTCATAAAATGGATGAATATCCTTCACCTGGCTGACATCAGCAACAAAAACCGTTGTCTTCTGATTTAAATAAGTAGCTTCCGTAATACTCCGGAATGCACATCGGGAGGATTCATCGTCAGGATTGTGAATAAACAGAGCGATATGATCTATCTGCTCAAATTTTGTACTTAAGTCGTTTAAGGAAACTACTGCTTGCATCTGTTTAGGTTTTAAAAGTGAAATTTATCGTTGACGCATCATTTGCGCGATGCCGCCGCCATTCTTTACGTTGGTAAAACCCAATTGGTTCAAAACACGCTGACCATACGCAGAACGTGCACCCGAAGCACAATAAAGGGTAATATCCCTGTTCGAACTTCCTAATTCTTTGATTCGCGCCTGTAGTTCATCCAGCGGAATATTGATTGCTCCGGGGAATGCTCCGCCACGGAATTCACCAGGAGTACGAACATCAATAACAACTGGCACATTGGACGGACCTGAACTTGCCGGGTTCTGGTTTCGGCGGGCCATCATGGCTCCAAGTCCACCACCGTTGGTAACATTGGCATAACCAATCTGCATCAACATACGCTGCGCATAAGCCGATCTTGCTCCGGAAGCACAATACACCACAATTTCGCGCGAGGCATTGTTTCCCAATTCTTCAAAACGCACCATTAAATCATCCAGCGGAATGTTGACAGCTCCCGGATAGGCTCCGCCTTCAAACTCTTCAGGTGTACGAACATCAACCACAATCGGAGAAGTGAAGTCCTGAACCGCCTCCACAATTTCTTCATGCGATTCAACAGTTTCTCCTTCTTCGAGTGTTTTAGGCTCAACCGGCAACAGATTTATTTCGAGGTGTTCAAATCCAACAGTTCGTGCCTGACGCTGTAAAGAGGTATGCCCTCCTGAAATGTTGGTCACATCTTCGAATCCTTCACCCAGCAAGGTGCGAAGGGCCTGATGTCCTTTTTTACCGGTTTCGTCGTAAATAATTACCGGACGATCTTCAGGAACAGTATAAAGTTGTTCTTCCAGCATTTCGAGCGGAATATGAATAGCTCCTTTGATGTGACTTTTTTCGAAGGCAAAAACATCGCGAACGTCAACAAACACCGGATTTTTACCTTCAATAAAAGCGTCGAGTTCCGAAACGGTAACCGATGGGCTGAATCCTGAAATCCGGTTCTCAGCGGTATAGGCAGCCATATTGATGGCATCGTTTGCTGTTCCGATTGGTGGCGAATAAGCGAAGTCGATATCAGCCAGATCGCTGAGCGTTAATTTTGCTGCGGTTGCCGTTGCAATTACATCCAGACGTTTATCAGCCCCTTTATAACCAACGGTCTGTCCACCCAGGACAATTCCGGTATTCCGGTCGTAAACCAGCATGGCAGTAACCGTTTCAGCGCCGGGATAATACGCCGTGTGATGTTCTTTGTGAACAACCACGGCATCGGCATCCATTCCGAGAGCACGGGCTTGTTTCAGTGATAAACCGGTAGTTCCGGCCACAGCATCGAATACACGGACCACCGAAGTTCCGATGGCACCCTTGTAACTGTGATTTCCTCCAAGTGCATTTTCTGCGGCAATACGGCCCTGACGGTTGGCCGGACCAGCCAGCGGGATACGTACTTTCTTACCGTTCACACGATGCTCGATTTCAACCATGTCGCCGGCAGCATAAATATCCGGATCGGAAGTCTGTAATTTGTCATCGACCAGTAAACCGCCTGCTTCGCCAATGACAAGACCAGCATCTTTTGCCAGTTGCAGGGTCGGACGAACACCGATTGAAAGCAAAACCATATCGGCATCCAAAACTTTTCCATTGTCGAGTTTTACCGAACGGGGTCCAATTTCGGTTACGCCTGCCCTGGTATGAATCCCAACTCCGTATGAAAGCAATTCATTTTCGATAAATCCGGCTGTTTCAGCTTCCATGATCGCCATGACGTGCGGCATCATTTCCACCACATTCACGTTCAGGCCCCTTTTCACCAACGCTTCCACCATTTCGAGACCGATGAATCCTCCACCCACAACCACTGCTGTTTTAGGATTTTTTGTTTCCAGATGCTTCGAAATTTTATCCATGTCTTCCAGCGTCCACAAGGTGAACACATGGCCGGAATCAGCACCAGGCAAGGTTGGAGCAATTGGCCGGCCTCCCTGAGCCATGATTAATTTGGTGTATTCGAATGTTTTCGTTTCACCATTAAGTCTGTTTGTAGTGATAACTTTATGAGCAGCCCGATCGATTGAAGAAACAATTGTATTTACATGTACATCAACATCGTATTGTTCCTTGAAACTTTCAGGACTTTGCAAAATCAGTTTCGAACGGCTTTTAATATCACCACCAATGTAATATGGCAATCCACAATTGGCAAACGAAATATCCGGTCCGCCCTCAAGCATTACGATTCTGGCAGTCGGCGAAATCCGACGCGCTTTTGCAGCCGCAGTAGCACCTGCAGCAACTCCTCCTATAATGATTATTTTTTCCATTTTCTGATTATTATTTTTCATTATTGTGTAATCTTTTTTTTATAATAATTCCAATATAAATTGATTGCGTCAAGCTGAACTTGTTTCAGCATCCCAGTTGTCAGGAGCCCCTGAAACAAGTTCAGGGTGACGTCTTATGGGCAGTTCGATGAAAGGATCCTACCCCACTTTAGCTATCTCTTTCAGTAAAAAATCTTTTGATTTGATTCCGACAAAACGGTTAATTTCTTTTCCGTTTTTAAACAGGATCATGGTCGGAATACTTCTCACTTTAAATTGGTTGGCCAGGTTCTGATATTGCTGAATGTCAACCTTTCCAACATGCGAGTTTCCCTGTAATTCGGCAGCGACATCGTTTAAAACCGGCGCCATCATCCGGCAGGGAGCACACCAGCTGGCCCAAAAATCGACCAACACTACTTTCCCTTTTGTTTTTTGCTGAAAATTCTTTTCAGTCAGCGTTACTACTTTTTCGTGATCGGCAACCAAAGGCGTATTTTTAATTTTTGCCATGGCATAATACCGGAAAATAAAAAATGAGAAGATTAAAATTCCGATTACAATTAATGTTGTTTGCATATTACTTTGTTTATTATTTTCAATTTTACTTCCAACCTTATGCGTGTATTTCAGCTTCAAATTCACTTTCCAAATTGGCGACCACCTCATCTTTCGTTTGGATTCCAGAGGTAGTTTTTACTACGATTCCATTTTTATAATAAACAGCAAATGGAATACCGGTTAAACCGCTTAGTTCCGGAAGTGTTCTGATTACCATGGATTCAGGATTATCATATTCCATGTCATAGTACTTCACATTTGCATATTCACTTTCAAGCTCTTCTGCAATCCGGAAAACAGGAACACACTGAGGTTCCATGCGGCCACAAATCACCATGACATTTTCATTGTTATTTATTATTCTGCTCAGTTCGTCAGCGCTTTCGATATGTTTTAAATTGGTGTACAGCATTGCTTCTGATTTTTAAACTTGTGATGTGACAAATTTACGGGACTAAAATTCCCTGATCAAATTTTAAGTCTACTGGCAATTCCTGCTTTCAATTGAAATAGCTTAACTTTTTTATTGATTTAGTTCTACATTTGTCATCGATAATCATTTGAATACTATGAAAACCTTTATAGATACCGATACTGAATTCATTTGTGACATACAGGCACCCTGCTTTCAAATGCTTACCAATGAGGAAGCTGAGGTTGTAAGATCAAGCAAAACGCAGGTGCTTTTCAGGAAAGGAGAGAATTTAACCAAGCAGGGGGCATTTGCTTCGTATGTGCTTTTTATTATGAAAGGCTATGCCAAACAATACGTTGAAGGAAACGGAAAATACAACCATAACCTCCGGATAAATAAACCGGGTGAGTTTGTAGGATTGTCATCTGTATTTGGGAGAAACACCTTTAATTATTCCTGTGTAGCATTAACCGACACTCAGGTTTTCGTCATTGAAAAGGATGCACTGGCAGGAATTTCACAACAAAACGGACAATTTGCCTACACCATTATTCGCAGGTATTGCGAACAGAACTCCACTCTTTTTGATTCCATCCGTAACTTGGTTTACAAACAAATGAATGGAAGAATAGCCGATGCCCTTCTTTATCTGAGTCCTGAAAATTTTGAAGGGGAGGACATTATTTCGATGCTTTCGAGAAAAGAGATTGCAGAGTTTGCCGGTTTAACAAGTGAGAGCACGGTTAAAGTTCTGAAAAATTTTGAAAAGGACGGACTGATTAAACTGGACGATAAACACATTGAAGTCGTGGATAGCAGCCGCCTGGCAGAAATCAGCAAAAACGGATAAACGCATAACCACATAGGCACATCGGAAACAGAGGAAAATGGGTTCCATCTTCATTAAATCAGATGGAACCCATATTTGATCCATCGTTAAAATAAATTCATTATGCTTGATTTCAGGTTAAGAGTATTCCAGAGCGTTGCCCGCAATTTGAGCTTCACCAAAGCAGCAAACGAATTATTCATTACTCAACCCGCCATCACCAAACACATTAAAGAACTGGAAGCTGAATTTGAAGTTAAACTTTTCGACCGCTCCGGAAACAAAATTAACCTCACTCCTGCCGGAATCCTCTTACTTTCGTACACCGATCACATTTTAACCCTGCACAATGAAGTAAAATTTGAGATCAGTCAGCTCAAAGGAAATCTGGAAGGAATTCTTCGAATCGGGGCAAGCACAACTATATCTCAATATGTAATTCCACCCTTTCTGGCCAAATTTCACGAGAGATATCCTGAAATAAAACTATCACTGGTAAACGGGAATACCGAAAATATTGAACAGATGCTTTTAGCTAATTCGATCGACATTGGAATTGTTGAAGGAAAGCCAGCGAACAACGATATCAGGTATTCCTCCTTCATTAACGATGAATTACTGGTATTTACGGCGGCACAAAATAAAATTATTCCTGAAAAAGTTACGAACGAAGAATTTCTGAAACTACCGCTCGTATTGCGCGAAAGAGGTTCCGGAACATTGGAAATTATTGAAAAGAACCTTCAGCTTCAGAAAATCAGTCCGAAACAATTAAATGTGCTGATGTATCTGGGAAGTACCGAAGCAATCAAGTCGTTTATAAAAACAGGTAATGGAGTCGGCATTGTTTCTAAATTTGCAATTGAGCAGGATTTATCCAGTTCTGTCTTCCGAATCATCCAAACTCCCGATCTAAAATTTCACCGTCAGTTCTATTTTATAACACCAAAAGGTCCGGAACCGACTGGACTTGCAAAACTATTCCTGAACTTCATTCAGAAACATTATAACTTATAGTTATAACCAATCATTTTTTATGATTTGACTGATCAGCAAACAAAGCCTAGGTTTGCATCAATCAAATCAGCAAAAAATGAACAAGCAAAAAATAATTTACCTGATTGCAATTTTAATCTGTACGCTACCATTTGTAGGCACTCCCCTTGCTCTGTTACTTGGAATTATTCTGGCGCAAACAATTAAACATCCTTATCCTGTCAGCAGTAAAAAGCTGACACATTGGTTACTCCAGGCCTCAGTTGTCGGATTGGGTTTTGGAATGAATGCATGGCAAGCTGTTGAAGTTGGGAAGCAAGGCCTTTGGCT
>JBASYJ010000067.1:0-6294 GCA_049277435.1 Prolixibacteraceae bacterium | reverse complement strand
ACATTCAGCTTAACTCCTCCAAGAGCTGGTGTAAATGGGGCATACAAACCTGCCATATTTTCATCCGCCAGAAAACATTCGATCCCGTATGATTCAAGCAGTCCTTTTACAATATTTGCTTCAACCGTGTTGGCAAAAGTTTCAAAAACTACAATCTTTTCTTCAGTCATAATGGTCGGTTTAGCGGAAGTATTTTTCGGATGATTTAACTCTAAAGAGCAAATAATTCATTTTTATTTGTGTTAAATGTCCAGATAATTAGAATGTTGGGACAAGTTAAGTATAATAGTATTATTAAACAATACTTAACCAAATTTAACGTTATTAACAATAATTATCGCCTTATATTTGGTTAAACAAAATCTATAAACTACTATTTAAATAATTCTTAAATCTCCATAAAATATCTAAAGTACATTCCTGAAAATTATTACATAATAAATTCAACTCTTTAAAAACCCAAAATCCACAAACATGATCAGGCTTTCCACCTTTTTGTTTTTATTCTTATTTACCGGACTGGCTTTTGGTCAGTCTTTCACGATCCGGGGATACGTTTCCGATATGGCAAATGGCGAGCGTCTTTTAAATGCCAATATCTACGAACAGCAGGCCCTGAAGGGAACAATTACCAACAATTACGGATTTTATAGTTTGACATTGCCGAAAGGACAGTATAAAATAACCTGTTCTTATGTCGGTTACCAGTCAGTTTTGCTTGACCTTAACCTGAAAAAGGATACAGTCATCGATTTCAGGCTGAGCAGCCAGATCGAACTGGATGAAATTACCGTTCAGGGAGAAAAAACGGAATCGAAACTGACCAGTTCGCAAATGAGCAAGGCCGAAATTTCAATCGAGAAAGTACAGAGCTTGCCGGCATTTCTGGGTGAGGCCGATGTGATCAAAACCATCCAGCTTTTACCGGGGGTTCAGTCCGGAACTGAAGGAACCAGCGGTTTGTACGTTCGTGGCGGTGGTCCCGATCAGAACCTGATTTTGCTCGATGATGTTCCGGTGTACAATGCCGAACACCTTTTTGGTTTCTTTTCAGTTTTTAATCCTGACGCCATTAAAACGGTTTCGTTTTACAAGGGAGGTTTTCCGGCTCGTTTTGGTGGCCGACTTTCGTCGGTTCTAGATATCCGGATGAAAGACGGAAACGATCAGGAATTGCACGGCAACTTTTCGATTGGGCTGATTTCTTCGAAACTGAATCTGGAAGGCCCGCTGGTAAAAGGAAAAACTACCTTTAACTTTTCGGCACGAAGAACTTATGCCGATCTGCTTGCCCGGCCGATTATCAGTAAAAGTTCGGATGGAGAAGGAATGGGTGGTTACTATTTTCAGGATCTGAACATGAAGGTCAGTCATAAATTTTCGGATAAAAGTCGCATCTATTTAAGTGCCTACACCGGACTCGATAAGGCTTTTGCCCGGAATGATTCGAAATACGATCAGAACAATGAAAGATGGCAAACAAAAGATAAATTCTCTCTCGATTGGGGAAATATTACTACCGCTTTGCGATGGAATTACCTGTTCAGTAATAAATTGTTTGCCAATACAACTTTGACGTATAGCCGGTATTTGTTTGATGTTCAGGAAAAAACTACGGAAAGGAACCTGACAACCAACAAGGATGGTTACAATTTTGGCCTGAATTACCGTTCTGGAATCGAAGATTTGGGTTTTAAAATGGATTTCGATTATTTTCCGGCATCGAACCACCGCATGAAATTTGGCGGAAGCATCATCGATCACACGTTCAAACCTGGAATTCTGGCATACAAGGAAGCTGAAGATGCAGCGACTTCGAAAATCGATACCACCTTCGGAAATCCAAACATTCGCGCTCAGGAAATCTATGCCTATCTGGAAGACAACATCGAATTAGGTTCACGGTTGTCGGTGAATATGGGCCTGCATGCTTCTGGTTTTAATGTCGATGATAAATTTTACGCATCCCTGCAACCCCGAATTTCAGCAAGGTTTATGGCTTCCGATCGGGTTTCACTGAAGGCTGCATATTCAAAGATGAGCCAGAATATTCATTTGCTTTCTTCGTCGACAATCAGTTTACCAACCGATTTATGGCTACCCACAACCAAGAAAGTAAAACCGCAAACATCGCATCAGTTTGCGCTTGGAGGAGTTTATCAGATTAATTCAGCTTTCGATTTTAGTGTCGAAGGTTTTTATAAAACCATGGAAAATCTTTTGGAATACAAGGAAGGCGCTTCGTTTCTGGGAGCCACCACCGGATGGGAAGACAAAGTGGAGATGGGCAAAGGCCGTTCGTACGGAATGGAAATGCTGCTTCAGAAAAATACCGGAAAAACAACCGGCTGGCTGGGTTACACGCTTTCTTGGGCCGACCGGCAATTCGATAACCTGAATTTCGGCGAGCGTTTTTATGCCCGCTACGACCGTCGGCACGATATCAGTTTGGTGGTGACCCATCATTTTTCGAAACGGTTTGATGTGGGGCTGACCTGGGTTTACGGCACCGGAAATGCAGTGACTGTTCCAACGCAAAACATTCAGCAAGCACAAATTCCGGGCAGCTATTACTGGCCCGACACCTACGAATATTTTGGCGAACGCAACAATTACCGCATGCCTTCCTACAACCGGATGGACGTCGGATTTAATTTTCACAAACAGAAAAAGCACGGAATCCGAACCTGGAACATCAGTTTGTACAATGCCTATTCGCGTCAGAATCCGTTCTTTATTTACTTCGAATCAACTTCTGATCAGGAATACAACCAAACCGGCAATTCGAAAGTGCTGAAACAAATCAGTTTGTTCCCGATTATTCCATCAGTGTCGTACAGCTTTAAATTTTAAATCCTGAAACCATGAAACGAGCCATGAAGCAGTATTTTTCACTCACGAGGATGATTACATTGGCGAGTTCCATCTGACAATTAAAAAACAAATTATAAACAGATGAAAAAATACATATTCTTAAGCCTGATTCTTTTCGCGGCCTGGGCCTGCACCAAAACCATTGAATTTGATGACAACGGTGTTGGAAACCTCATCGTTTTAAACAGCATTATTTATCCGGATAGCTGTGTTTCCGGAAATATCAGCCAAAGCACTTCTATCCTGAAGGGCAACCGGTATGGTGGTTTTATTGATGGAACGGTCGAATTGTACGAAAACGGAAATAAAGTCGGTCAAATGAATCCTTTATTTGGAAAATTCCGATTTCCAGAGATTAAACCCAAAGCTGGAAATACCTACAGGATTGTGGTCATTTCCGGAGGGAAACAGGCCGAAGCTGAAACAACAATGCCAGAAAAAGCTGAAATAGTTTCGGTTGATACAACCACCATCAGCAATGAATGGGGAGGGAAAAGCCTGAATTGCAACATAAAATTCCATGATTCGGGGGATGAAGATTTTTATCGCATTATTATAACTGATGAAAGTATGATTCGATTGACCAATCTGAGAGACAGTGTAAAATTCAGATATTTCGTTTATCGATATAGTAGTACTATCAATTCTGATGATCCGGTATTTAAAAGTGTTTATAACAATTTCGGAACTGATATTTTAGATATGGGACCGGATAATATGTATGGTATTTTTCCGGATGACTATTTTCAGGGGAAAGAATATTCCATCCAAACCCTGACATCGGTCTTCAGTCATGAATATGATGGTTATCCGACCG
Organism: Prolixibacteraceae bacterium; assembly: GCA_049277435.1. GTDB lineage: Bacteria > Bacteroidota > Bacteroidia > Bacteroidales > Prolixibacteraceae > Aquipluma. The sequence goes on along the minus strand of JBASYJ010000067.1, from coordinate 2,603 downwards.
ACAATCTTACTTATTTTAACCATCAGGTATACAGCCGTAAAATAATTCAGATTCAGAAATTATCGAAATCGTTCTACAATTACATGAAATATTTGCGGTTGTACAGTTTTTACCGCGATGATCCTTTTGCTGAACCGGTTCCGGTTTATTCGAATATCGAAAATGGTGCTGGAATTTTTGGTTCGTTTAACGATGAAGCCAAATTCACGATGGAAAAAATTTATGTGCCATTTTCGATGGACACTATTAAAGTTGAACCAACCAATAATGGGTATGGTGGTGGATACTATTATTATTAAGCTCATTCTTGGTCAGAGTGCGACTTCGAGTCGCGCCCTGACTAAATTTTAACGGCATATTTCAACAATGAAATAATTCTGTACTTTTGCGCCGAGCTTTCGGGTGAAAGCCGTGTACTTGGTAACCACGTAAAAAACAAGAAAATGAAACGAGAAGTATCTGTATTGTTTATGCTTGCGGGCATTTTATTTGCCACCTGTTTGTTAATTTCCAACATCCTTGCCACTAAAATTCTGATGATCGGTCCCTGGGCTGCTCCGGCGGGTGTGTTAATTTTTCCGATTGCCTATATTCTGAACGATGTGATCACCGAAGTGTGGGGGTTTAAAAAAGCACGCCTGATTATCTGGACCGGTTTTGCGGTGAATATTCTGGCCGTGTTGTTTTTCACCCTCGGAATCGTTATTCCGGGAGCTCCATTCTGGCAAAATCAGGAAGCATTCGGAACTGTTTTAGGCAACACTCCCCGAATTGTAGTGGCCAGTTTAAGCGCGTATTTAATTGGTTCGTTCCTGAATGCTTTTGTGATGAGCCGCATGAAAGTGCTTACCAAAGGCAAAGGTTTCTCCGGAAGGGCAATCCTATCGACTCTTGCAGGAGAAAGCGCCGATTCAATAATTTTTATCAGCATTGCTTTTGCCGGAGTTTTCCCGCTGGGAGTGCTGGTCACCATGATTTTTACCCAAGCCATGCTAAAGACAGTTTATGAAATATTGATTCTGCCTGTTACTATCCGGGTGGTGAAACTGGTAAAACGATCGGAAGGAGTGGATGAATTCGACACCGGTTTATCGTATAATTTGTTCAGACTGAAGGAGATTTAATACCTGAAACCGTCAGCTGAAGCAGACGGCAAAGAATAGTTTCGGAATGTTTATTAGATCGATATCCTTTGCCGTTTGGCTTTAGCCAACGGAAAAAGAAAAAGAAAAAGACAAAGAATAGTTTCGGATTAATTAAAATATCAATATCCTTTGCCGTCCCATTTATGGGACGGATAGTTGGAAAAAGTCAATAAACCGTCCGCACGAAAATGATTATCAAGGCAAAACCATTCTGCGGACGGAATAACAATCGCCTTTTAAAAAGACATTGAATGACAAAAATGAATAAAAAAGCATTGGTTGTATTTTCAGGAGGACAAGACTCAACCACTTGTTTGTTTTGGGCGCTGAAAGAGTTTGACGAAGTTGAAACCCTGTGTTTCGACTACGGACAACGACACCGGATTGAAGAAGAAGCTGCACGTTCCATTGCTAAAAACGCAGGTGTGCCGTTTACCTTACTCAATCTGGAATTGCTGAAACAGATTACCCACAATTCACTTACCGATCAGGCAATGGATGTGGAAGAAAACAAACCGGATAACCGTCCGCCAAATACTTTGGTTGAAGGCCGCAACATGCTGTTCCTGACTTTTGCCGCAATTTTTGCCAAAGGGAAAAATATTCCGAACCTGGTAACCGGAGTTGGTCAGGCCGATTACAGCGGTTATCCCGATTGCCGTGATGAGTTTATCAAGTCGCTCAATCAGACACTTAACCTGTCGATGGATTATCCGTTTACGATTCATACTCCGCTGATGTGGAAATCGAAACAGGATATCTGGGCGCTGTCGGATGAGCTGGGAGTTTTTGATCTGGTTCGAACCGAAACTGTAACCTGTTACAACGGAATCAAAGGCGATGGATGTGGCCATTGTCCGGCTTGCCAGCTGCGGAAAAATGGTTTGGAAAACTATATTCAGCAAAAGGAACATTGAGGGCTTCACTTCAAGTGAAACCCTCAAGTTAAAACTTTGTGTTTCCTCTGTGTTCTCTGTGGTAAAATTTTAAAACTTAAACTGAAATGGATACTTTAAAAAATCTCGGAAAAGAAACAAAATACCTGTTCGAATACTCTTCGGAAATGCTCGAAAACTTCGAAAATAAACATCCGGAGAACGATACGATGGTGAAATTCAATTGTCCGGAGTTTACCAGTTTGTGCCCGATTACCGGTCAGCCCGACTTCGCGACCATTTACCTGAGTTACATTCCGGACCGGAAAATGGTGGAAAGTAAAAGTCTGAAACTGTATCTGTTTAGTTTCCGCAATCACGGCGCTTTTCACGAAGACTGCATCAACATCATCATGAAAGATCTGATTGCCCTGATGGATCCGAGATACATCGAAGTCTGGGGGAAATTCCTGCCGCGCGGCGGTCTGAGCATCGATCCGTATTGTAACTACGGCAAGCCGGGAACGAAATACGAAGAAATGGCCGAATACCGCATGATGAATCACGATTTGTATCCGGAGCG
>JBASYJ010000066.1:0-103978 GCA_049277435.1 Prolixibacteraceae bacterium | reverse complement strand
GAAAAATCACCTCTTCGGTATTGGGTGTAATCAAGTCGATGTTTTCAAGCACCGAAAACAATTGTTCCCTTTCAAAAGACCCGTGAAACTGAAAACCTGCGCTTGCCTTTACGATGGGGTCCCAGATAATCAGAATTCCGGGCTGCACCTTCTTTACGGCTTTTACGACAACTTTCAGAACTTCCAAATCCCTGATCAGACCGATTTTGATGACTGAAAATTCAAATCGTTTTTGCAGAACGGCAACTTGTTGCAGAATTTCGTCTGCCTCAATCCACTTCAGTCCTTCGAACAGGATATCGTTCTGAAAAGTAAGCGCACTCAGTGCTCCCATACCGCAAACCTGATTGGCCTCAAAGGTTTTGATGTCGGCCAGGATTCCGGCGCCTCCTGATGGGTCAAATCCGGCAATGCTTAATACACAGTTGTTTATTTCAGCCATAGCTCTTTTATTCGTTTAAACTTGGCAACAGGCTGTTCGTTTTGCCAAACAGCCCCAAGCAAGGCAATTCCTGAAAATCCCATGTCCCTGACGGTTTCAATTTTTTCTTCATCTATTCCGCCAAGGGCAATTATTTTTACTCTCGTGTCATTCAAAAACAACTTAACCTCACCGGTATTGAACCTGCTTTGATAACCTTCTTTTGAAATGCTGTCGAACACGGGGCTTAGGAAACCATAGTCGAACGGTATCTCAGATTTTTGTATTTCTTCCGGCGAATGAAATGAAACGCTTAAAGTACCATTCGGCATTTCTCCTTTGAATGTATTCGAAACATGAATTCCCTTCAGTCCATATTCTGCCGTCAGATGATAATGCGAGTGAAGAACGGTTTTTCCGCGGTATTTCTCCGGAATGTTTTCAATAAAGGTTCTCAACTCGCTTTCCGGATATTCCTTTTTCCGGAGATGAAAGATATCCAGACCTTCACCGAAGATTTGACGGATGATTTCGTGTTCATCTTTTACAGGCACCGGATTCGAAATCAGGATGATCATCTTACAGGTAGATTTCAGTTCCAACCGATTTGAACTCTTCCGATTTTTCTTTCATGCCTTGTTCAGCAAATTCACGAACCTCCTGTGTGATTTTCATGGAGCAGAAATTGGGCCCGCACATGGAACAGAAATGAGCTACTTTGGCTCCTTCAACAGGCAGCGTTTCGTCATGAAATTCCCGCGCAGTATCCGGATCGAGCGATAAATTAAACTGGTCTTCCCAGCGGAATTCAAAGCGGGCTTTGCTCAGGGCATTGTCGCGGTATTGCGCTCCCGGATGCCCTTTGGCCAGATCGGCAGCGTGGGCTGCAATCTTATAGGCGATTACGCCGTCTTTTACATCTTTTTTGTTGGGCAATCCCAGATGTTCTTTCGGCGTAACATAGCAAAGCATAGCTGTGCCGTACCAACCAATCATGGCAGCGCCAATGGCCGAAGTGATGTGGTCGTATCCCGGGGCGATGTCGGTTGTTAACGGTCCGAGGGTGTAAAACGGAGCTTCCTGACATTCTTTGAGCTGCTTGTCCATGTTTTCCTTGATCATATGCATGGGCACGTGGCCGGGGCCTTCAATGATGGTTTGCACATTGTGCTTCCATGCGATTTTGGTGAGTTCGCCCAGGGTCTCCAGTTCGCTAAATTGCGCGGCATCGTTGGCATCGGCGATACAACCCGGACGCAACCCATCGCCCAGCGAAAAAGCAACATCATAAGCTTTCATAATCTCGCAAATGTCTTCGAAGTGGGTATATAAAAAATTCTCCTGGTGATGGGCCAGGCACCATTTGGCCAAAATACTCCCGCCACGCGAAACAATTCCGGTAACCCGTTTGGCTGTTAACGGAATATACCGCAGCAATACCCCGGCATGGATTGTGAAGTAATCAACGCCCTGTTCGGCCTGCTCGATTAAGGTGTCGCGGAAAATCTCCCAGGTTAAATCCTCCGCTTTGCCGTTCACTTTTTCCAATGCCTGATAAATTGGAACAGTGCCCACCGGCACCGGGCAGTTGCGGATAATCCATTCACGTGTTTCGTGGATATTTTCGCCGGTTGACAAATCCATCAGGGTATCGCCACCCAAACGGCAGCTCCAGACTGATTTTTCAACTTCCTCTTCGATACCCGACGACACTGCCGAGTTCCCAATGTTGGTGTTGATCTTGACCAGAAAGTTACGTCCGATAATCATGGGTTCACTTTCAGGATGGTTGATGTTGGCCGGAAGGATGGCCCGTCCGGCTGCAATTTCGTCGCGGACAAACTCGGGGGTGATATATCCTTTAGGAGTATTTGCCCCGAAACTGTTTCCTTCGTGCTGCTGTGTCAATTGCTTGTCAGCCTGCTTTTCCAGGATGTCAATCCGCTGGTTTTCGCGGATAGCCACGTATTCCATTTCGGGTGTAATGATGCCTTGTTTGGCGTAGTACATTTGCGATACGTTTTTGCCAGGCCTGGCTTTCAATGGTTTCTTCAGATGTTGAAACCGCAAGCCATCGAGCGTTGGATTGGCCAGACGTTGACGGCAATATTCCGACGTGAAATCGTTGAGTTGTTCCACATCGCCCCGTTGCATAATCCATTCTTCGCGTAAACGGTTCAATCCTTTTTTTAAATCGACGGTAATATCCGGGTCGGTAAACGGGCCGCTGGTATCGTAAACTGTTACCGGCCAATTTTCTTCAACCTTGCCATTCGAAAGCCTGGTTGGTGAAAGCGTGATTTCGCGCATGGCCACTTTGATGTCGTGCAGCTGGCCGGGCACATATATTTTTTTTGATCCCCTGAAAGGGCCGCTTGTAATTACGTTTTGGGTAGGTGATTGCTTGGTATCCATTGAGATTGTTTTATGTTTTTTACTTTTGCCTTTATCGTTTTTGCCTTGTCAGTGGTGTCATGTCAAAATAAAATCGTCTAAGTCAAGGTCATCCTGAATTTTTTTCAGGATCTCGCCAATGTAGAGATGCTGAAACAAGTTCAGCATGACGCTGCGACAAAAACTGATTGACGCGACACTAGCCACCTTGTGTCGCTTTAATGATGAGTACTTCATCGCTATGGACAAGGAAATGATGATGCCAGTTCGTTTTCGGGATTACCGACGAATTTACGGCAACGGCGATGCCTTTTTGTTTTTCGGGCATAACTTCATCGAGCAGCTGCTGTACCGAGCATTGTTCCGGAAGAATTTTAATCTTGTTGTTGAGTTTTATTTCCATTCCTGATTTTTTTTTGTTGAACTTCAGGAATGATCTTTGGCAAGAAAAGATTCTTTTTCCTTCGGCAGCATTACCTGCATCAGGTTTTGAGGGTATGTTCTCAGCCGGTAAAGGCACCCCTAAAGTTTGAGCCAAAGATAGATTATTTTTCGGGAATCAGATGAAAGATTTCATCCTGAATAATTTCAAAACTTTAAAGAAATGAATTCATATATTCAATTGCATCCCAAAATTAGATTTCACGGTGATACGTTGGCAAAGTAAAATAGAACACTGAGCCTTTGCCAGATTCGGATTCGAGCCAAATTTTGCCACCCATTAATTCAACAAGGTTCTTGGAAATTGCTAATCCAAGACCGTTACCCCCAAATTCCCGGGTAGTCGAAGATTCAACCTGTCTAAAGCGTTCAAATATTAATTCGTGATATTCTGCCGGAATACCAATGCCGGTATCCCTGACGTAAAATTCCACCATTTTACCCTTTGTTTGATAACCCATTTCAATTCTGCCATTTGTTGTAAACTTAATGGCATTACTCATCAGGTTATTTAATATTTGTCTAAGTCGGTAAACATCAGCGAAAATTATTGTTTCCTTCCCGTTGTCAGGAAGGTTTAGTTTAAATTCAAGCTTATTTCCTTCAGCACCAACGGAAAATTGTTCCATCACACTTGAAATGATTTTCTGAGCATTGATCTGGCTGGTATGAATTTTAATCTCACCTGATTCCAATCTCGATATATCCATGATATCACTGATGATGGATAAAAGACTATATCCATTGTTGATGATATTCTGAATAAATCCTTTCTTCTGATCTTCTTCAAAAAATGAATCAGCCAGTAATTCAGAAAACCCGATGATACTATTTAACGGAGTACGGACTTCGTGCGACATATTGGCCAGAAAAGCTGATTTTAAACGGTCACTTTCTTCTGCTTTTTCTTTGGCAAGAATTAATTCAGCTGCCTGTTTTTCTTTCTCTTCGTTTTGAAAGGCAAGTTCTTTGTTGATTTGAATATACTTTTCGTTTTGCGCTTCAATGTGCTCGTTTTTTTCTTTGAGATTTAGTTCTGCCTGTTTGCGTTCGGAAATGTCATGGTAATTTCCCAGAATCCCAAGGATATCTGGATCGTGTATAAGATTAATGCCGGTAAATTCTATCCACTTGTAACTGCCGTCCTTGCATCGGTACCTGCATTCCGTTGTATGGGTCGCATTAGGTTTATGTATAATACTGCGAAAGATTTTCTGTAATGGTTTCACATCCTCCGGATGCACATTTTTCCAGATACTCGTGTTGTTGATATCTTCGGGCTTCCAGCCAAACCATTTCTCAATGTTTGGGCTTTTGTATCTGTTGATTCCGTCCTTATCAATGATATCGATCACATCTCCAATATTAGCAACCATTTTGCTCTGTATGGCTTCACTTTTTCTTAATGCATCTTCAGTACGCTTACGTTCAGTAATGTCAATATGGGTCCCTACCGTTAAATTGGTAGCTTTCCCATTTTCATCCCGTAGGGTTCTTCCACGCGACAAGATCCAAACCCAATGACCATCGCTGTGCTTCATGCGAAAATAGTTTTCGTACATTTCCACAGAATCATTTTTAAGATAGTCAGAGAAATACGAACTTGCTCTTTGTCTGTCTTCGATATGTATCAATTCAGTCCAGGTTTCATTCAAATTGCTTGCTCCTGAAAGGTCAAACTGATTGATGTCCAGGCCAAGCATCGAAAAATACTCAGGGCTGCACCATAAAAAATCAGAATCCTTATGATATTCCCATGCTCCGGTATTGGAAACTGCAATAAATGCTTTATATCTTTCGTTGTTCTCGGTTAATAGTGCTTCGTTTCGTTTACGCTCGGTGATGTCAATGGTAAATCCGCCCAATAGAGGTGATTCGCCAATCTGCTGAATTGGGAACTTGTAAGTCATCCAATTCCTGCCGGCGAACACCTCCTCGACTGTTTCATTCTGTCCGATATTGAGCACTTGTCGGTCCCTACTTGTAATCTTTTCAGCGAATTCGGCTGGAAATAAAACATCGTTCGTCTTGCCAATCATGGTGACTGGATCCATTTCCAGATAATGTTTGAATCCTTCGTTGGCAAACACGACCTTGCCCTCGGAATCTTTCATATAGGCCAATCCCGGGAAATTACGCATGAATAATTTAAAACGCATATCGCTTAATTGCAGTAATCTTTCCGTTTCAACACGCTTCTTTTCCGTTTCAATTACCTCAATGGCAAAAGAAATATCCTTGGTTACTTCATCCAATAATTCAATTTCGGACTGGTCGAAGAAATTAGTGGTGGATGCATAGATACTGAAAGCGCCGATGACTTTACCAAACGGTTTTACAGGCAAGGCAATTGATGAAAGATAACCGCGTTTGAGCGCTTCTTCTTTCCATGGGATCATTAGGGGACTGTTGGGAATATGGTTGCATACACTATATTGTCCTGTACGTAAGGCTGTTCCGGTTGGCCCCAAGCCTTCAGGTATGTCATCAACCGAAATCTCCTTAATGTTTGAAAGATAACCATCTTCAATTCCGGCAAATGCAATCGGATTAACAATCTTTGTTTCTTCATCAACCAGCCCGATCCATGCCATTTGAAATTTTCCGTATTCAATCGCTATCCGGCAAACTTCCTCAAAAAGTTTATCCTTGTCATCTATTCTGATAATAGTTTGGTTGATTTGGCTGATAACAGCGTACAGGCGATTTGTCTTCAATATTGTTTCTTCGGCCTTCTTATGTTCGGTAATGTCGAAGAAAGTGGCCAGGAGTTCATCTCCAATAATAGTACCTGAAATAATCATGGTGCGCATTTCTCCGCTTTTACAACAAATTCTATACTCACCGGGTTCGATATTTGTATTTTTGGATAAGGCAAGGTTTACTGAATTATCCCACTGCTCGATCACTTCTTGGCGATAGTCCGGATCGGGAGTGGCGAGTTGCCACCACTCCTTTATAGTTGGTATGTCTTCCAATGTGTATCCAAAGGTCTGTACAAAATATTCGTTGATACCGACCACCCCCCCGTTCTTATCAATCAAGCCCATTGGCATAGCAGCTAAGTTGAAGAGTTTTTTGAAACGTACTTCGCTATCACTAAGTTCAGCATCGCGTTCGGATAAAATATCAAGCATTTTATTGAACTCATGAGCCAGCATGCTTGCTTCGTCTGTTCCTGAGAGTTGTGAACGGGCCGAACGATTTCCTGTACCTACTTCATTGATTGTTTTCTGAATTACATAGAGTCTGCGTGTGATACGGCGTCCCATCAGCCATACGATTACCGATCCGATCAGAATTGCAGCAAGTGCATAGAGCGCGCCGATTTGTGAAATTTTGGCAAGTTTCGTTCCAACTATTTCTTGACCTAAGCCGATGCGTGCCCAACCCACATGCATGCCTCCCAGCATAGCAGGAACTGCTACATCAACCAAATCCGGGGTTTTGCTAATAACTGTCAGTCGTGCATCAATGGGAAGGTCGAGTAAAAATTGACCGTTTTTGTCTCTGTTTGTATGCGCTAAAATATGTCCTTCATTATCGGTTAGAATTGCAAAAATTAGTTCAGGATACCGGCGCTGGGCATCTGCCAGTTCCTGAAGACCGGCAATGTCGTAGGCCGCAAGCCAACCTGCAGCTGAGGTTGATAGAGTCTGAGAGAACGTTATGGCTTCTTCCTCCTGACGTTCAATGAGCATGTTACGTTGCCGGTTTGTTAGGTATATGATAAAAAGCGTCATGATTGCCGCGTTTACGATGGCTACGCTTAAGATCAGCCGGCCGCGGAGCGTACCAAATAAAAAATTACGAATATTCCGAATTCTCATTTGTCTATAATTTGTTGGGAGAGTAAATTAAACTCTGCCTGATTATTCATTCAACCCAAAACTACTGTTTTTTTTGATTCCAACTCTTAATTTTTTTTTTTGAACCGGCAATAAAATTGGCCAAGGACGGTGACTGAAGGGAGACGTTTATATACCCTTGGCTAATTTTATAACGGGTTCTTTCTTTGCGTTTAAGATTGGTAATTCAGGGCAAGATTATCAGCCAGAACCGTTTCCTGTTTCTTGATGATTACGGGAATGAAACTGCTGTGCCGATCCTGTGGTGTTTCAATAGTGATGTCCCCGGCAAGGGTTTTCAGCGTTTTGCTCTCTTTCTCATTGAGCTTGTTGCCTTTACTTCGTTCAACTTCATCCAAATGAGCTGCCTTCTCGGCGGCAAGGGCTGTTTCGATGAACTCCTTCAATAGTGGAGTAAAGGCTCCATCTTTTCCTGTTAATGACTGGCCGGAATGTAATTGCTCACGGGCTTTGACCTGCATGGCCTTGTATTCTTCATCCATAATCGCTGTTTCCATCTAAGTACAAGTATAAAGTTTTTGTCTTAGAAAGAGTTCAGGTTACAGTCTCAATTTGTATTTCAATTGCCAGATGGAACTCGCCAGTATAATCATTCTCCTGCGTGTGAGATTGTCTCTCATGGCTCGTTTCATTTTGTATTTACCTTTCTTATTTCATTTTCAAAATGATCCATGTAGGCCCGTACCACATCGTAGTCCTTGTCAGAAGCCGGTATAAAGCGGGCGGTCTCTATTCCTGCAAGGATCGATTTCCCCTGCCTTGTCTCATGAAGCCCTAACAGGTATTCTTGAACCTGCTCCCGGATATCTGCTGGTACATCGTCGCGTACCATGATTGAATTATTGATCAGAGGCTCAGTTTCCCAGATTACGTTTAATTCCGCGGCTTCCTTTGGATGCTCTTTCTGAAAGGCCCTCCACGGTGGCGGCCAGGTAGCACCGGCAGCAGTTTTTTTCAAATAGATGTTCATGATCGAAGACTCCTGTGAGCCGACATACAGGTTTTCAATATCACTATTGACATTGACCCCATGTGTATGCAGAAAATGTTGGGGCATGATGCAGGCCGCAAGTGCGGTGGGTGAAGGATAACTTACTGCCTTGCCTTTTAGGTCGGCTGGTTGGTTGATTTCACCATCCTTCCGAACAATGAATATGCCTTTAAAATCATCCGGCTCTCCGGCCATGGCAATGACACTGTATCCTGAATTCATTGCCTGGAGTGTCTGCCATGGATTCGGTAGGATAAACTCAGGCATTTGGGCTTTGTATTTCTCCTCAAAATTAGCGTAATCTCTTGATGCCTCAAGGATGAGCCTGGCTCCTGTAAGTTTTCGGTTCAAATAATTTATGAGCGGCTGGTAGGATTGGATCAATTTAGCCGGATTATGAAGAGGGTGTACAGCAAAGTGATAAGCAGGAGTTTTTTGAGATGCCGGAGACTCACCGTACTTTGGTCCTGTGCTTTCCGCACTGTATTTGCATCCTGAAATCAGTAAGGTTAAAGTTAGTACAAAGCTGAAGCCAAGTATCCTTTTCAGGCAGGCGCGTGTTGCCGGAGAAAAGTTATTGTTGAAAGCTGTTGTCAGGGAATTGCCGGCGTAAGCTTTTGGTAATACATTTTCACTATTGGTTACCACTTTAAATTTATCCTGATGATCCATATTTTTGATCTTAGGTGAAGATAAACCTGTAACACAAATATATAACTATTTAAAAAGCTTTATGATTTTATTCCCAAACTTGTCCCAACTTGGATTTTTCTTTTTCTTTTTTATTGCCGCATTTGGTACTTCCGTCAGGAATCTTAGTCGTTGGAATATATATTATTACGATCTTTTTGCAGCTTTAATAACAGATTTTTGGGGTTTGCATTTTCATTGCAATGAAGTGGGGAGGGTAATATAAATTGCTGTCCCCTGGTCTATTTTTGATTCCAGGTACAATTTTCCACCTAGCAGGTCAACCAATCCTTTCGAAATTGATAGTCCCAGTCCACTACCTTCGTGACTTCGTGTAACAGAAACATTTTCCTGCATATATGAGTCAAAAATAAGTTCTTTCACTTCTTCGACTATTCCTTTACCGGTATCTTTCACAAAGAACACAAGTTCTTCATCCTTCAAATCATAGCCAATAGTAACATGTCCGACGGTCGTGAATTTTATAGCATTATCGGTTAAATGTGATAGTATTTTTTGAAATAAATCCTTGTCCGTTTTTATAACAGAATTTAAATGGTTATCAGGAATTTGCAGGATTATTTCAAGGTTCTTTGCCAGACATTTTTCCTGAAAATGGTCAACTAATTCTTTGATTAAGTCGCTAATATCAACTGTTGAAATCTTAACTTTCTGATTTCCAGAAACAAGTAGCGAAATATCCATATAATTGGTAATCGTATTCACCAGTCTATCGCTGCTATCATTTAACATTCCCAGATATTCCTTTTTTTCTTCCAGCGAGAGATCCTCTTCGGCAAGGATGGATGAAAATCCTAAAATACCATTCAAAGGGGTCCGGATTTCGTGTGAAATGTTATTCAGAAAGGCGGTTTTTAAGCGATCGCCTGACTCCGCTTTAATTTTTGCCGCCTCAAGTTCAACGATGGTATTTTGTAGCTCAATCGTTCGTTCCTTCACTTTTTCTTCAAGTATTAAATTCTGATTTTGAAGCTGGCTATTCAGATATCGTGTTTGAAGTAAATTACGGATACGAAGATCAACTTCGGTGAGGTCAAAAGGTTTAATCAGGAAATCTTTCGCTCCACCAGCAAGCGCACGTAACTTTGATTCGGTTGTTACATCAGCCGTTAACACCAATATAGGCAGATATGTGCCTGCAGGAACGAGCTCTGCCAACTGCTCCATAACCTGAAAGCCTGTCAGATGGGGCATCATCAGGTCCAGTAGAATTATATCAGGATTTATTTCCCTAAATAAGTCCGCTACCAAACGCGAATCTGTAGCGGTAAATACGTTGGTATAATCTTTTAATTCAAGAAGGCCACTGAGGACATCCACATTGGCCTGCTCGTCATCCACAATCAGGATGCGGGCATTTTTTATGGTTTGTTCCATTATAATTTATTTTCTAAAATTTTTATTAAGTCATTTCATCCAATAAATCCCCAGTAACCTTTCTTCTTTCAATTGAATTTTCACTGGTGACCGGCAACCAAAAACGAAATGTGCTGCCCTTTCCCAATTCACTTTCTACCCAAATTTCACCACCGTGTTTTTCAACAAACTCTTTACAGAGCAATAAGCCCAATCCTGTACTGGTTTCTCCTTCAGTTCCAGGCGAACTAACTTTCTCATCGATTTTAAAGAGTTTAGCTATATTATTGGCCGAAATGCCTATCCCGGTATCATTTACAGAAATTTCAATTCTATCATTGTTTGTCGTTTTAGAACTGACCGTAACTTTTCCGTCTTTTCTGGTGAACTTAACCGCATTCGACAGAAGGTTGCGAAGGATTGAACTGATCATTTTGTCATCGGCAAAAACTTTTTGATTTTCCCCCACTTCATTGATAATGCTTATTCCTTTTTGTACAGCCCTCTGATTAATTGTTTCGATAGACTGATCCACTTTTTCTTTCAGAGCGTAATTTTCTGGAGAAAATTTCAGGATACCTTTTTGTAACTGTGCCCAATCCAATAGATTGTTCAGCAGTTTAAAAATATTTTTTGCGGTTTCGTTCATCGATTTGCCAAATTCTTCCAACTCGGTTCTGGAAAAATTATCACTTTCTGTAGCCATTAATTCGGATATGCCTAGTAAACTAGTGAAAGGGCTTTTCAAATCGTGGGCAATGATGGAGAAAAATTTGTCTTTTTCGGAGTTGAGTTTGATTAACTCTGTATTTGTTTTTTTTATTTCAACTTCAGCCTGCTTACGTTCGGTGATGTCTCTTAAAATTCCAACAATAGAATTCAATTCACCTTTTTCATCTAATAATGGTGCAAGTGAAAGTTGAACCGGAAAATCAATTCCGTCTTTTCTTTTGTTGAGAATTTCACCAGTCCATATTTCCGTCTTCGCTAGGGTGGAAAACAGATCGTTGACTACTTCAGGTGAATTATTCTGCGAATTTATGACTGCAACCGGTTGCCCAATAATTTCTTCTTCTTTGTAGCCACTCATTTTACAAAAGAAATCGTTGACATAAATAATTTTGGTATCCTTATCTGTGATAACTATAGATTCGCCAGAATTTTTAACCGCATGGGCAAGCATATTTATTTTTTCTTCGGCTTTTTTGCGTTCAGTAATGTCATAAGATAATCCCAACACTCCGATAACGTTATTTTTCTCATCCAGAACCGGGGTTAACCGTGCATCTACCCATCTGTTTCCAGTAGGAAAGACCATTTCAACTTCGTTTTGGAAGTAACTTTTTGTTTCAATTACATTCTGGATTTCAGAAAGATTCTGTTGAGCCAAATCGGGTGGGAATATCTCCTTTAGATGTTTCCCTACAAGCTCCCGGGCCGGAGCATGAAATTGGGCGGCAGCAACTTTATTTACATAGGTAACATATCCCTTTGGATCAATAAGGTAAATCATTTCAGGTGAGGATTCAGCCAAAAGCCGGTATTTTTCTTCGCTTTCTTTTATTTTTTCTTCGGTTTTTTTTCTTTCACTTATGTCCCTGACGATGGCTTGCAGATATACCTTTCCGTCAAGTTCTATCCGGTTCAGGCCCACTTCGGTATCGAACAGGGTACCGTCTAAACGACAATGAACCCACTCAAGAAACTGGGATTCGCCTTTTAACGCGGCGCTGATTTTTTCCATCGATTTATCCGCTGATAAACGTCCGTCGGGTTGTTGTTCAGGTGAGAATTTGAGAGGAGAAAAACCAATGATATCTTTTCTTGAACATCCAAAAACTTGTTCTGTTTTTAAATTACAATCAATGAAGGTTTTCTCATTCATGATAAAAATGGCATCGTTGGCCGACTCAAACAGCGTTTTAAACTTGGTTTCGCTTCTTTTGACTTTTGCCTCAGCCAGCTTTCGCTCGGTTATGTCTTTGAAGATAACGACTGCTCCATCCACCTGACCATCTTTTACAATTGGAGTGCTTACATATTCTATAAAAAAGCCCGAACCGTCTTTTCGGAAGAAATATTCATTTTCATCTTTGTATATTTTACCATTATTCAGGGTTAGGCTTGTTGGACAATGTTCCAAGGGATAGAACGAGCCATCCGGTTTCGAATGGTGAATGAGCGAATGTAATCGCTTCCCGATAATTTCTTCCGATTGCCATTGGGTGATCGCTTCGAACGATTTATTTACAAAGGTTGTATTTCCATTTTTGTCCACTTCATAAATTCCTTCGCCAACAGCGTTGAGGATTAACTCCAGATTGGTTTTTAATTCACTAATCTTTAGCTCGTTATTTTTTCTTTCTGTTATCTGAAGTTCGAGTTCCTGGTTTTGTTTGCTCATTTGCTTCCGGCTTATATGCAAAAAACGTACAACAGGAAACCAAACTATAGCAAACAACAGAATAACCAGGCCGAAATACCATCTGCTGCGCTTTGCCACATTGTGCAGCCGGGTTTGTTGCCGGGCAGTTTCCAGCTTGTGCAGTTTGATAAATGTGGAAAGCCCCTCTGAATAGATCGCTTTCTGCCTGGTATATTCACTGCCGGTTATCATTTCATAAGCATCGTTTAGCCTCCCGAGGTGCACCAATTCAAAAACGCGATGCTCAATGGTCGTAAGTTGAACATTAGCACTGTCTGCCATTTGCAGCGTTTCCCGTGTGGCATGGAGAGAGTCCAGGCGTGACAATTCATTTAAAGCACTGTCGAGTTTTTGTCCAAAAAGATGGTGCCGCTTTTCCCACTGTACATTACCACTACTTGCCGCAAGCAATGCAGAACTGGTGAGTACCTCATCAAAAAGACGGATATTCTCTACACGGGAGCTAATTTCCTGTGAATGCCCGGAGTTTTCGAGTACCTCTTCCATGACATTATAGGTATGATTGCCAACAATGATCAGCACAATAACCGAGGAAATCAATGCAAATAACAAAAAGAGGTTTGTAGTCCCAGGTTTATAAAGTTTAAATTTATTCATAGATTCGAATTCATACCGTTACTACATGCGTTGAATGTATTCATTATTGTCGGAAAAAAGAAAATACAATTGCAAAATTTTTGTGTTTCTTAAATTTTCACCAGGGAGACACACTTGACTGCTGCAAGCACGGAGGTCACGGAGTTTTATTTATCTGCATTTCTTCGTGTTCTCTGTGTGTTCTCCGTGTCTCCGTGGTTGATATTTATTTCAACCTTTTGGCAGTTTGGCAAATTCTTCCGTGACCAGAGAATCCAAATCTTCCTTGATATTTTCGCAATTAAAATTTATCAATAAGCCTTTGGGTTTTCCTGTAAGTTTCAAATACGATAAAAGTTGTGCTTTGTACAATGGAATCATTCGTTCAACTGCTTTCTCTTCCACAACAATTAAATCATTGACAAGTATATCAAGCTTTAAATTACCGCCTAAGTCTTTACCCTTATACTGCAAGGGAACATATATTTGCGACTTTACATGCAATCCGGCCCTAATCAGCTCATCAATAAAACACGGTTCATAAACCGATTCCAACAACCCAGGACCAAGATGTTTGTGGACTTCAATAGCACACCCAATAATTTTGTATGAAATTTCATTAATGTACTTCTGAGTTATCATATGTGTATACTTTAGTTCTTTACCATGGAGACACGGAGGTCACGGAGTTTTATTTTTAATTTTATCTGTGTTTCTTTGTGTTCTCCGTGTCTCTGTGGTTATTTCATCTCCTTTGTGTTATCTTATCTTTATTCCCTTTTTACCATGGAGACACGGAGTTCACGGAGTTTTATTTTTAATTTTATCAGTGTTTCTTCGTGTTCTCCGTGTCTCTGTGGTTATTTCATCTCCTTTGTGTTATCTTATCTTTATTCCCTTTTTACCATGGAGACACAGAGGTCACGGGGTTTTATTTTTAATTTTATCAGTGTTTCTTCGTGTTCTCCGTGTCTCTGTGGTTATTTCATCTCCTTTGTGTTATCTTGTCTTTATTCCCTTTTTACCATGGAGACACAGAGGTCACGGGGTTTTATTTTTAATTTTATCAGTGTTTCTTCGTGTTCTCCGTGTCTCCGTGGTTTGTTTCATTTTCTTTGTGTTTATTATTTATTTCATCATCTCATCCACCACTCTCAAAAATTCCACGACATCAATCGGTTTGGTCAAATATCTTTTTGCCCCGGCTTTCATCAGCTTTTTTTTCTGTTTTTCCATCGCATCGGCGCTTAGGACTATAACCGGAATAGATGCTGTTTTCGGTTCTCCCTGAAGAAGCCTTAACACTTCGCTGCCGTGGATGTCGGGCAAATCGAGATCGAGAAGAATGATATCCGGTGCAAAATCAGTGGCAAGTTTAACCGTGTTTTTTCCATTCATATCAGTTATCAAATGGAACCCAGGGCGATGTGCCTCCAGAATCTGGTCAACCAGTTGGATGTTTGAAATATTATCTTCAATATACAGAATTGTACCACTCCCTGCATTTTTTTCCGTTTCTGGTTTTGTTTGATTTAAACGGTCATGCCGGTCAATTTGGCTTTCAGCTTTCGGTAGTTCAACCCAGAAGGTACTACCATGGCCAACTTCACTCTCAATGCCAATCGTGCCATTCATGGCTTCAATCAGTTTTTTGGCAACAGCCAATCCCAGTCCGGTTCCTTCTGTTGCGGTTTTTTCCGCCCCAATCCGTTCGAAAGGTGTAAAAATATTTATCATATCATCCGGGCTGATACCTTTTCCCGAGTCAGAAATACTTACCCGGACAGCAGAATCATGTATTTTTTCAGGCGCGGTCAGTTCGCAGCTTATTTTTACAAATCCGTTAGGGCGGTTATATTTAATGGCATTGCTAACCAGGTTAAGCAAAACCTGTTTTAGGCGCTGCCGGTCGGCTTTTACAAAGAGATTGTTGAGTGAAACTGCATCCAGTGTTATTTGTTTCTCTGTTGCCAACGGGCTGACAACATCCAGCATCTCCGAAACAAGTGGACAGATAGCTATTGGTTCCAACGAAAGTGAAATATGCCCCGCTTCAATTTTTGAAATATCCAATACTTCGTTGATTAGGTCAAGCAGATGCTTTCCGCTTTTCAGGATATGGTCAATGCCTTTTTTATGGGCTGGCTTAAGTTCGCCCATATCCATTAATTGTGCAAATCCCAGAATTGAATTCATTGGCGTACGGAGCTCGTGGCTCATGCGCGAGAGGAATTCGCTCTTGGCCTGGTTTGCCATTTCGGCGTCAGTTTTTGCCTGTATTAATTCCTTTTCCATCTTTTTCCGAAGGGTAATATCGGTTTTGACTGCCACATAATGAGTAATCTCCCCATTTTGGGAATGAATGGGTGAGATGGATGAACTTTCCCAGTACAATTCCCCATTCTTCTTTTTATTCAGTATATCACCTTTCCAGACTTTCCCTGAATTGATTGTAGCCCAAATTTCGTCATAAAATGACTTTGGGTGATTGCCGGATTTTAATATCCGTGGATTTTCCCCTTTTACTTCTTCAAACAGATAACCGGTAACTTTAGAAAATACAGGATTGGTGTATTCAATGTTGCCATTTTTATCGGTAATGATAACTACAGCAGGCGCCTGTTCAACTGCTTGCGATAACTTCTGTATCTCCTTTTCGGCCTGTTCCCGTTCGGTAATTTCCCGGTTAAGCGATTCATTTGCCTGTTGCAGTTCCAACGTGCGTTCCTTTACACGAAATTCCAGGTTTTCATTCAGTTTTCGGATTTCTTCTTCTGCCTGCCTGCGTTCAGTAATATCCCGAATGAATGAAATAAATCTTTGTTGTGAAGGCCAATAAGCCACACTGATTTCGACATCAATAGCACTACCGTCTTTTTTTCTGTGTTTGCCTTCAAATTGCCCGATGCCGTTTTTAATGATTTCTTGTATTCGTCGGGCAACATCTTCCTGTTTATCATTTACTTCAATGTCAGGAATAGAAAGTTTTAACAATTCTTCTCTTGTGAACCCGGATATTCTGCAATATGTGTCATTTACATCAATTATTTTTCCTTTCTCATCAAGAAGCCAGTACCCAAACAATTCGGTCGTTTTGATCAACTCGTACTGTTCGCCAAGCTTTTTCATTTCTTCTTCGGCAAACTTTCGCCCGGTAATATCATAAAAAATTACCATGTGAACCTGCTTATATGATTCTCCAAGAGGTTCTGCACTTACTATAACAGTTCGTTTAGTACCGTTCTTGCAACAAATATCCAACTCTATCGCTTCAAACGGAATGTTATCCATTTGTGCCTTGACTATATGTTCCTGCCATATTGTTGCCACCCATTGGCGATATTCAGAATCGGGATAAGCCTTAGGCCACCAATCAGCCAAAGTTGGAATATCTTCTAAGCTGTAACCAAAAGTTTTGATGAATGCATTATTCAAATAGATGATATTTTCGAATTCGTCATTCAATGCATACGGCACAGGAGAGGATTCAATTATTGAACGGAATTTTAGTTCACTTTCTTTAAGATTTTCTTCAGCCAGCCTGCTTTCCGTGATATCGCGGTTTATCCCGATAATCCAATCTGCCAGGCCATTCTCCCTGTTTCGTACTGTTTCTATTGCCTGAATAATCCGTACTGAGCCATCGCTGGACCTGCGAATCTTAAATTCACGTGTATTTTGGTCGAACCGGCCCTGTACCATGTCCTGCAAAACCGCTTCCTGTTGCGGCAAATCCTCCGGTAAAACAGAGCCTCTCCAATTGGAGTAATCAATAAATCCATCATCCGAAGGGGAGATTCCGTATAATTTAAACATCTGGGCATCCCACTTGAGCTCGTTTGTTGCGACATTCCACTCCCAGATGCCAATTTCAGCCGCCTCAGTGGCCAGGCGCATCCGTAATTCGCTGTCAATGCGGGCAGCTTCAGATCGTTTCATTTCGGTAATGTCCATATAAACGCCAAGAACACCATCGATTTCTCCTGAAGAATCCCGCAAAGGTATTTTGCTTGTGAGCAAAGTAATTATATCTCCTTTAGGTGTTTTCTGAGGTTCTTCTACCGATAACTTCTCGCACCCATACTCAATTACATGTTTGTCATCTCTTTGGTACAATCCTGCCTGATCGCTCCACCCCATTTGAAAGTCGTCTTTCCCGATGATATCCTGTGGGTCTGAAAAACCTGCGTCTTTCGCGAAAGCCTGGTTGCAACCCCTGTAGATTAGATCTTTATCCTTCCAGAAAACCCTGACCGGTATCGTATTGATAATATCTTCGATAAACTTTTTTGATAACTGTAGTTCTTCTTCAGCCTGTTTGCGCCTAGTAATATCTTCTACGGTGCCATCATAATACATTACATTTCCAAACTTGTCTTTTACTGCTTTTGTATTTTCGCTTACAGCTAATACCGAACCATCTTTCCGATACCATTCCGATTGAAAGGCAGTCAGTTCATCCTTTTCTTCAAGAAGTTTTTTAAACTCAATCCTTTTGGCATAATTAACATAACTCACGTCTTCCAGATCCCGTTTTTTTAATTCTTCAACGGAATCGAAGCCAAGCATTTTAACCAGGGTAGGATTTGCCAACAGTATTTCTCCGGCAGGTGTTGTCCGGTATAATCCCATGACAGAATTCTCGTACAAACTGCGAAAACGCACTTCGCTTTCTGAAAGTTGCTTGCGCCCCCTATAAAAAAAAGCGGTTAGTGCGGCTATTATGATTATTGACAAGAAGGAAAAAAAAGCGCCAATAGACCGGATGAAATTAAAAGTCTGGTATGCTTCCGCTTTATCAATTTGGGTCGTTATGCCTATGCCATAGTCTTTGTCCCATACCCAGGTGCCAATTACAGGAACGCCCCGGTAATCGGGGTGCCCTTCCAAATCGGTTCCCGATTCTCCGGCGGTTAAACTAGCCGCCATTGTCGTCAACGTTTTTTTGCCTGAAGGCAAGTTTACACCGGGGGTGGTAAGTGTCAGGTTTAGAAGCTCTGTTTCGTCCGGCCTAATTATGCCCAGCCCTGCCAACTGTTTGTGGAAACGGGAGGTACTGATCATCCTGCCCTGCCGGTCGACACAATAAGTTTCACCACTATTCCCGATGCGGGCCCTGGCAAATATTCCTGAAAATTCCTTGTTCGGATCAATGCGAAGCGTGAAGATCGCTATTATTTTTCCCGTTTCGTCTTTTATTGGAGTGCCTACGAACATAGTTGCCCTTCGCTTCTGCATCCTGCCGTTTTTGTCAGGAAGGGGTACGTCGGAGTATAAGGGTAAGCTCATGACGGTTTCGCCTGACCACATCCGTTGAAGCACATCTCCTTGTGACGACAACAGGTTTATAATGCCAACATTTTGATTGCGCGATGAAGCCAGGTTCAGGTTTCCCGGACCAATGATAAAGAATCCCTCGAAATCGTGACCGGCATAAAATGGTTTAAGTAAGGCACGTAATTTTGTCTGGGCAGGCGAAGCGAGCAGGTCTTTTTGGGTCCGCGCCACTTTCAATAGCTCCCTGGCAAGGGGCAGTGTTTCATTTGCCCATATCTTTGTATTCGCGTAATGCCTTTCGGTCCAGGTATGAAAACCCTGTTGTGCAGTTCCGAGAACTACTGCAAGGTAACCGGAAATATCTTTTTTGTTTTGTTCCTCTATCTTTTTAATTACTACCCACGAACCAATAATCATTACGATTATGGAAGAAACCAACCCAAGCCACATTCTTTTTTTTAACCTCTTCATGGATAACGCTTATTACAGTTAGAAAAAAGTAAAAACATTGAATTTTATTTTTAGTTCATTCGTATTTATTTTTCAATCATTTAAATCGGCAATTGCAGTCACCAGTCCACAGAAAACCAAAGGTAGTCCACCTCCGGCTACGATCAAGTCAAGTATGAATTTACGGGTATGATTCCTTTGTCTTTCCTCTTCGGAATAACATTAATTGCGAAAACGAGGTACGAGGATGAAGCAATCTTAATCCCAATATTGACACTTGACTAGACCCTACTTATTTACTTATCATCTCATCCACTACCTTCAAAAACTCCACAACATTAATCGGTTTGGTCAAATAATTTTTAGCGCCGGCTTTCATCAGCTTCTCTATTTGTTTTGCCATCGCATCGGCGCTGATGACTACCACCGGAATAGTGGCTGTTTTCGGTTCGCCCTGAAGGAGCCTTAACACTTCGCTGCCGTGGATGTCAGGCAAATCGAGATCGAGCAGGATTAAATCCGGAGCATAAACAGTGGCAAGTTCAACCGCGTTTTTGCCATACATTTCAGTAATCAAACTGACACCGGGGCGATGCGCCTCCAGAATCTGTTCAACCAGTTGTATGTTCGACGCATTATCTTCGATATACAAAATCGTTCCGCTCAACAGAGTTTTTTCCTTTTCCGGTAAGACCTGATCACTTAACCGTTCGTGGCGGTCAATCTGACCTTCACTTTGCGGAAGTTCAATCCAGAATGTACTGCCTTTTCCTGATTCGCTTTCTACGCCAATCTTTCCGTTCATAGCCACAATCAGTTTTTGGGCAACAGCCAATCCAAGCCCGGTTCCTTCGGTTCCGGTCTTTTCCGCCCCAATCCGTTCGAAAGGGTTAAAAAGTTTATTTATAGATTCAGTTGCGATGCCAACCCCTGTGTCGATTACACTTATCCTGACATATAGCCGATTGTCAACAACCGACTGCACGCTTCTCATTTCCATCTTTACCAATCCCCCTGTAGTGTTATACTTTACCGCATTGTTCGTCAGGTTAAGTAAAACCTGCTTTAACCGTTGCAAATCGGCTTTCACAAAAAGATTATCTGACGGATTACCTGCTTCCAGCATAATCTGGTTTGTTGCAGCCATTGGCCTTATCACATCAAATACCTCTCTGACAAGAGGGTAAACGGCAATGGGTTCCATTGAAAGTGTAAGGTGCCCCGCTTCTATTTTCGAAATATCGAGCACTTCGTTGATTAAATAAAGCAGGTGCTTTCCACTTTTCAGGATATGATCGACCCCTTTTTTGTGGATTGGCTTTAGTTCGCCCATATCCATTAATTGTGCAAATCCCAGAATTGAATTCATTGGCGTACGGAGCTCGTGGCTCATGCGCGAGAGGAATTCGCTCTTGGCCTGGTTGGCTTGTTCTGCTTCAGACATGGCCTGTTTTATTTTGTCTTCGGCATGCTTACGTTCGGTGATATCGATGATGTTTGTCAGAACCATCATTTCGCCGTTTATTTCGATTGGTGTTAATCCAATTTCAACCGGAAATAAAGTGCCATCATTTTTAATTGCAAACAAATCGCGCCCGGCCCCCATTTTTCTTTTTCTCAGGTTCGCGAAAAAATTGTTGATCTTAAATTTATGATCAGTGTCCTTTCCTTTTGGCACCAGCATTTCGACAGGCGCTCCGATAAACCGTGAATTATTATACCCAAAATATTCTTCTGAGGTATGATTGGCCATCCTGATTATACCTTTTGAATCGACCAACAGAATTGAATATGGCGATGCATCGTAAACCAGCCGTATCCTCTCTTCTGCCTGCCTGCGTTCTGAAATCTCCTGGCTAAGGATTTTATTGGTATTTGCAAGTTCAGCAGTCCTTTTTTCTACTTTTTGTTCGAGTTTCGCATTCATGTTCCGTATTTCCTCTTCCGCCAGTTTGTGATTGGTAAAATCAATATGAGTACCCTGCATATATACAGGGTTGCCCTGTTGGTCAAACTGAACTTTCCCTTGCGCTGTTATCCAGCGAAATGAGCCGTCTTTATGTTTTAACCGGAATTCAGCCATGTATGGAGGCCATGGCTCTGAGACCGAAGCTTTTAATGTTTTTAGGGTCGGGTTAAGGTCATCCGGATGAAAAAGGCTTATCCATGTTTCATATGTATTTTGCAACTCGTCATCTTTGTACCCCAGCTGGCTTTTCCACTCCGGGGAGAAATAGGTTTTATTGGTAATTAAATCCCTGTTCCATAAGCCCACATTTCCTGCCTTTACTGTCATCCGCAGGCGTTCTTCCTTTTCTTTGACTAATTTTTCACTTTCCTTGAGTTCAGAAGTTAACTCCTCAGCAATTTGGTAAGCCCTGTTTTCTGTTCTGATTACTGATCTGGAAAGAAAAAACAGCAGGACACTTATTAATATACCTACCCAAAGGGTCATCCAGACAATGACGTAATCAGTGAAAATATTTTCTGCCGCCTGGGTAAAGATTAAAGTCCATTGGTGACCATTAAAATCAACCGGGACCTGGATAGTAAACCGAATACTCTCAGAAACGCTTTGTTCTTCCGGGGTATGGGATTCGAATAACATCGCCTGTGGCGTACATTCCGGACCATCGAAAATATGCAGGAAAAATTTATTGTTGCCTTGAAGTTTCCACCCTTTTAAAATACCAGCCATGAGGTCATTCATCCGGTATGGGCTGTAAACCCATCCGGTAATTGCCTGGCGGCGTTGTTCAGTAGTGTTGGTTTCTGCCCCTTTCCGATATACCGGTACGTACATTAAATTACCGGCCTGTACCTCTGTTCCGGTTTCCTGTACCAGCATTACTTTGCCCGAGAGGGCAGCCACGTCCAGATCGCGGGCGCGTTCCATGGCTTCCCTGCGCACGGGCTCCGAAAACATGTCGTACCCAAAAGCGCGCAGGTTGCGGCCTGAAAAAGGTTCAAGATATACGATGGAAGTATAGGTTTCGCGCAGGCTTTCAGGTTTTACCGTGTATTCAGGAAAACCTTCACTCCTGATTTTTCGAATGTGTCGCTGCAACTGGTCGCCGGGTATGATAAGGGAAAATCCTGTACCCTGAATTCCCGGTAAATTTGTTTTTATGTTCGATTTTTCAACAAAAGCCTTCCATTGTGCCCGGGTTACTGTATCTGATACGCTAAAAAAAGCCGCACCGCTCCGGAGTACCTGCGCGTGGGCATGTAAACGGCTGTTTATCTTGATACTGATTTCATCGCATGAATAGGCAAATTCTTGTTTAGCGTTGCGGTCAATATCATGCCTAAGATAATTTGCAGCATAAAAGGTAACCATGAAACCTGCTACCATAAGTGCCCAGGCTACCCAGATCTTTTTATATTTCATTCTATTCAGGATAAAAATGAACTGTATTTCCAGTATTTCTACAAATCTAATATTTAGAATTTCTTTAAATAGTTTTGAAGGAGTATTTAATTAATAAATTACTGAAATAAGACTTTTTCATTCGGAGTATGGTTTAATCTTTAAAGGCCGTATACTTTTTATTCATAGAGATTATTGATTTCAACCGGTGGTCAGTTTTGGGTTTGAACCGGAAGTGAATAATAAAGTACAGACCCTTAGTCTGGCTGGATCTCCACTCAAATTTTACCACCAAGCATTTCGACATCCGATATGGTTTAGTCAACCTCAGGGCAGACCCTTTAGTACAATCTTTTTATTTTCCTTTTTTCTGAGCAGTAAAAATGTAAATAAGAAAACATTAAATACTACTATGATAAATACTAATTTCATAAATTCAAAGATGCGAGTCGTTCAAACGATGACCAGTAATATTCTTCCTTTTACCCAAAGGAATTTCATTTTAAATATATCATTTCGAGATAAATATATGCATATTATGACATGCAAACAGCTAAATTTGTCTTTCATTGGTTCAATAACAATATGTATTATCAACTTGATGACTCCACGTGGTGAAAAGTGTACTCCAGCTTCTTTGTTGTTCTCTTCGTTGAACTTCCGAATCAACTCCTTAAAAACGTATCCCATTCCTAAATTGCTCAGGGCCGGAAGTATCTCACCCTTTGATTTTACTATCTCGTGTGGACTCAGGTTTTTCCAGTTGGATTCTAGTTTTTCAATCAGGCTATATGTAATACCGGCTTCCTGGATGGTTTCCAGCTGGTTCCTGATTTTAAACTTACTGTTTATTTCCTGAACGTTTTTGCTAAAACCATCATTTTCCGAATCTGCTCCAGATATGAGTTCAACTGGTTATTTTCAATTGATGAAGGTCTTGCCATTCCTTTTCAGATGTTCCAGTTTTCAACCAATATTTTTCGCTTAGTTGAGATTTCTCATCGTTTTGAATTAACGTTAAATACGAGTATATTCTGGAGATATTTTGCTGGATATTTTGTTTATACGAAGAACGAAGTGAATTCCAAATGTTACTTTTTCCATGATAATTTCATTTTTAGTTCTTGTACTCAAAAAAGGTTCGCAGATTTTGATCTGATTTGCTCTCAAAATGAGTCAAAATCAATCAAAACCAACCAATCGATATGATTGTAATCAACTACAAACCATGAAGTTAAATAGACATTCGTGAACCAAATATAAAAACTAAAAAAGGCCACCGGTTAGTTCACATACAAACTGATGTAAGATGGTTTATTTTGATATGGTATAAAAAACAAAAAGACCACAAAGTCAATGTTTTGCGGTCTTTTATTTGGGTTTGGCTCTCAATTTTGTCGGGGTGACCGGATTTGAACCGACGACCTCGTCGTCCCGAACGACGCACGCTACCAGGCTGCGCTACACCCCGAAAAGAACGAATGATTCTAGTGCAAATCTAAAATATTCATACTTAAAATTAAAATCAGAAAAGCAAAATCTTAACTGTTTCAGATCACTTCTGTTTTTATGTTGCGGGTTTGTTTTCAGATTGGCTGAAAAAGAAGAAACCGTTTCAAAACTAATGTTTGAAACGGTTCTTCTAATCCACACAATCAATCCACACTAAATAAACCAATCACCACCTAATTGCGCAAAATGATTTGCTTTTACAACCCTTAACCAATCTACTTACACATACAAATCAATATCCTTTTCTTTTAGTTCGATAAAACTTTATGAATATGGAAATTGTAATTTAATCGTTGAACTTCAGGATTATAAACGTATTCAGAAGCAAAAAGTTTTAAAAAATGTTCTCTTTATTCAGAAAAAAAAGATTTAAAACGAACCATGAAAAAAACTTAAACGCCCTGCGGAATGATGATACTATCTGGTTTCCGGCCCGTCAGTAAGTCTGGTGTTTGGCGATTAAAAAAACAAATTTCAGACAGCCGAAATACTGATTTAAAAGATGTCATTTTTGCCTAAAATATGTCCTGAAATTCGGAATGAGTTTTTCTGAGAAATGAATATTTCCTGAGAATATGCACATTGAATATTTTCGAAAACGGAACTCAGCTATTTTGATTTTAGCAAGAATTGTTTTGATTTATTGATTTGAGTCTGTTAACCTCGGGATCCGGATGTTTCTATCCTGTTTTTTAGTGTTGGATAAATTTTCTACTCAAAAAAATCATCCAATTCCCGTCGTTTAAATTTATTTATTAAATTGCATGCAGTTTGGATTTCTACATTTATGTTTATTTGTAATTCGTGATCTTATTTGATTTTCAATTCTCGGTTTTCTTAACCGGATTCCTGAATTAATAAACATTTCTTTTATGCTGAAAATCAAACGAAAGATTTATCTGTCTCCCTAATATTGTGGTAATAAACATGGTCAAACCAAATGGCGATGAAGGACAATAAAGTTGGTAAAACATATTACATATCAATTTCAATGGAGGAACCTTTTGCAACTTCCGAACGTCAGGAAATCCTGATTGATTACCCTAACAACCCAAACATATATAGTCCCATTTTTAATCAAATTTCTGACCCTGTTCTAGTTCATGATTCCTCCGGAAATATTCTTTTCCTGAATTTTCAGGCTCAAAAACTTTGTAAAATTTCATCTGAAGAAGCATATAAATTCTCGATTAGCGACCTGCCCTCTGAGTTTGTTCAATATCAGCAGTGTAAATCTGTCTGGACCGAAGTTTTGCATGGCAAGACAGCCCGGGTTGAAATGAACATGACCGATGAACAGAAATGTATCGATTTCGAATTGGATATTTCAGTGCAATCGGTTGTTTGGGGTGGGGATAAGGCTATTATGGCAATTGTTCGTGGTTTTAGCGAAGCCTTTAATGTGAATGAAGAAATTTCGGAATTACGATCAAAAAACACCTCGCTCCAACTTGAACTAAAAACAATTTTTGAAAAAACATCAGACGGTATTTTTATCAATGACCACATCGGAAATTTTATTGATGTAAATGAAAACAGCTGTCAGTTATTGGGATATTCAAAAGATGAAATACTGAAATTAAATATCTGGGATGTTGTTGTTAAGGAGAATCGCGAAAAAGTGGCTGTAATGTTTAACGAAATCCGTTCGGGAAATGCAATTGTGGTTGAGCATGAACTGACCAGAAAGGATGGAACCGTATTCCCGGCAGAAATATGTGGGATTATGTTGCCGGATGGCAGGCTGCATGGCGTTGTTAAAGATATTTCGAAGCTTAAAAATTTGGAAAATGAACTGTTTCAGGCCAAAGAAACAGCAGTTGAATATGAACGATTAAATACCGAGTTTTTTCGAAATATGAGCCACGAGATCCGGACTCCATTAAATGCGATTGTTGGCTTTGCTGAGCTGATCCCGGATTCATTCGACGAACAGGAAAAATTGATCAAATTCACCAATATAATTAAAGAAAAGGGAAATGATCTGATCGATATTATCGACGATATTCTGGATTTCTCGAATATTGAATCGGGTCAGGTTGTCAATAATCCATCGGAGTATAACATGAATGCTCTTTTTTCCGGAATTGAAAACTATTTTTCTGATTATCAAAGGCGAATGGAGATCAGTCTTGTTGATTTTAATATAATGGTATCTCAACAAATAAAAGCACTTGATGTGATTATCGATCACGAAAAATTGAAACAGGTCCTGATTAATCTGGTATCGAATTCGTTTAAATTTACTTCATCGGGTTCCATTATACTTGGTTGCGAACTTAGTGATTCAGAGATGTTTACTTTCTATGTTTCTGATACCGGAATTGGTATTCCGAAAGAAATTCAAAACGACATATTCCGGAAATTTACAAAAGCAAATGCAGGTACTTCCCGAATTTATGGCGGAACCGGAATTGGATTGTCGATCGTTCAGGGATTGCTTAACCTCATGGGAGGCAAAATCTGGATCGAATCCGAAGAATTTAATGGCAGTACGTTTTATTTCAGTCTGCCCTTTCAGTCAATCCCGAAAGCAGTTTCAAAAGAGAATCAGGAAATGGATTATGCAAAATTCAGCCGTTCGAAATTTGATGTACTGATTGTTGAGGACAATTATTACAATACCGAATACTTGCAGGAGATTCTAACAGACTCAAACATAAGGTTTCAGCATACAAAATCGGGGCAAAAAGCATTTGAAATCTGTTCCACCGAATTTGTTCCTGTTGTTCTGCTAAATGTTCGGTTAACCGATATGTCTGGTTTTGAGGCTGCAAAGCAAATTAAAATGCTTAGTCCCGAAACGCAGATAATCGCACAGACTACTTATGTCAGTGATGCTGAAATGGAGAAAGCCATCAGTTCCGGTTGTTCCGAATACCTTTGTTCTCCAGTCAAACCTGAATTGTTGATTTCAAAAACGAATTCTTTCCTTCGGAAAACAAATGATCTTTCACACAAGTAAATCTAATCGGGCTGATTGCGAATTAACCGTTTGATGTACAGGGCATTCTTTTGGTTTGAAAAAGTATCTTCCAGAATTAGTTTCCGTTTTTCAATTTCTTCCTCATTAAAATCCTGAAGAAATAATTCATTGATCGTTGTGATCATTTCTTCCGGAGAATTGGCTAAATGACATAAATGTTCCAATCCCGTTTTATGTATCATGGCCGTGTTGGCCACGCAAAACCGCCCGGAAAAGAGTGACGCAAGTAATTTTAACTTTAGTCCGGTATCCTGAAAAGTTGGCAGCAGGCAAATGTGTGCCTGTTGAATCAGGTTTTCCATTTGTGCCTGTTCCGGATTTGCAATTAATCTGACGTTTGAATGCTGATTAATTTTCTGTTTCAGTCTTTCAGGTGGGTTTTTTCCTGCAATTACCAATTGATGTCCGATCCCGGGAACGATGTGTTTAATCAGAAAGTCGACAGCCTGCAGATTTTCGGAAACCGAAAGATTTCCATGAAACAGCAAATAATCGCCTCGTCCGACTTTTGATGTGATTTGATTGAATGGATGAAATGCGGGGATAAAATGAGAATTTCCAAATTTATGGTCGAACCAATAATTGTCGTTTGGCGAAATACATAACAAATGAGCGGCATTTTTTAAAGTTTCCTCGTAGGCAGAAAGCTTGATGGCTTCAATCCTGAAAAACAATTTTTTGAACGGATTTGGTTCTGCCTTACTTAAATTAAGATAATAGTCATGCTCAATATTGTGTGTCCGCACAAGCTTCAGATGATTGATAAGCGCCGGATGGGTGAGATAATAACAGGAGTGGAGCCCTTCAAATAATATGGCTGCCTTGTTATTTGATAAGTTGTTGATTAATTGGTTGTTTATGCGGCTTACTGTGATGTACGGTTTATGTGAAAATTGTTGACGAATGCCAATCTTTCTGGGGTAATAAAAAATCTTCGCACAATACTTTTCCAGTTCCGGAGCTTGTGGCCGATTATATTCAAAGCAATGAAGATACACAGAAACTCCAATTTCGGATAATGCTTTAATTTTGTAGAAAATATCGATTACTCCACCATAATCAGGAGGGTATGGGATGTTAAATGCGACGATCTGGATAGCTGGTTCAGGCATCGTTTTTTTTCTTTTAAAGATAATTATAAAAAAACCACGAACCGTTTTCTGATCCGTGGTTTTGCTAATTTTTAAATGAAGCAATTTGTTGCCTGAGTTATTCTGTCAATTTTACACCACCATAACGACTTGTAATTGATACAGTACCTCCACCATGGCCAACCTGACCATCCAATGAAAAACGGTGGCTTTCTTTTATTTTATTCCCTTTATAACGCTCTGTTGGATATTTCACATCACAATAATCACAATCGGCTATAAGCTTGTAATTTAAGCCATTCATCCCGATGTTGATTCCACCGTAGCTGTTTGTAATCGCAATTTTTTCGAATTGAGATTCAACCTGATTGATTTGCACGGAACCATATCCGGTATTCAAATCCAGGCTTCCGGATAAATTCCCGATTTTATAATTGGTATACCTCGATTCCGATTTTAATTTACCCAGATTATCAATGTTTACTGCATCATATTTCGATGTTAAAGTTATGGCTGAAATCTCATCAATATTTACGGTGCAATATTTCGAATCCATTATTAGTTTATCTATCTCGCCGACAAACAGTTTTGAATATTTGAATTCCATTTTGGCATCATTAACTGATTCTAAATCAGCTTTCCCATAATTGATTACAATTGCTATCGGATTACCGGCCGGTGATTTTAGGTTTCCAGCCGACATGGAGCCATAACTTACATTAAATGTTCCTTTGGCATCCAGATCATTAAGCACGACATTCCCGTATCGGTTGGTAATATCCAAATCCCTGTCTTTCGGAATGTTTACCAGATAGTCGATTGAGAATGAACCGTTGCTGTTGAATTTGTCTTCGATGGTTGTTTCGGCAATCACCAGATTACCGGATTTTTGAAAATCAATGTGAATCTTGTCCATCAGTTCCTTTGCTTTCGATGATGACTGATTATCAATGGTTATCAATACTTTAATCGATACCGAATCACCCCCTGTATCGTTAATTTTTACTTCACCGAACTTGTTTGTGATTTTCAGTGAAGAAACGCTGCTTTTTGTCCACGACTTTTTGTATTGTTTGGTGTAGTCGGCACCAGCTGCACTTACCAACAGTGTGGAAAGAACCAGCAACGCGATTGTGATTTTGAATTTTGATTTCATCTTTCTATCTTTTTTTAGTTGTTTCTGAAATTTTAAACCGAGCAAATTAAATCGGTTTATCTGTTTTTTCGTTCGGAATTTTTTGTTGTTTTATTTCCTGTAATTTGCTTGTAATGAGTGAAATTACATTCATTCTTGCCTGATAGTATTCCAGCAGGGCATTTATTACCCGTTCATCGTTTGGATTTGCTTTCAGGTCCTGAAGTAGCTTTTGATACATTTGATCGAACTCTTGCTGTTCTTTTTGCATCATTTGAGCCTCAGTTTCCGAAATCATTCCTTCGCGTTTGAAACTATTCCATTGATTCATACCCTGTTGAATGGAATTGGTGTAGTAGAATTCAACTTCGCGGTATTCTTCCGAAATCGATCCCAGTGAGAGAGTTTCATGCTTTTCAGGAAAAAAATAAATACGCCCCTGATTTACTGCCAGTAGTGCGAAAATTACCAGTGCGGCAACTTTTAATACCATTCTGAAATTTACAATTCGGGCTGGTTTCGAATTTTTCTGAAGCCTGGCTTCAAATCGTTCAAAATGTCCTTCCAGCGGTTCTTCATCCTGAAAAGAATGTCGGTTATTTAAGATTAATCTTTCTAAATCGTCCATGACTGCAGTTTTTAATTGTATTCGAAGAATACTTCCTTGTTCAACATCTGTCTGAGTTTCAGTTTGGCCCTCAGATATTGCGATCGCGATGAAACGTTTGTTATTCCTAGTATTTGCGCAATCTCTTCATGGTCATAGCCTTCAAGCAAATAAAGACTTAAAACAACCCGGTATCCATCGGGCAGTTGCTGAAGTGATTTTTTGAGTTGTTCCATTTGAATTTCTGAAATCTGAATATTTTCAGGTTCTTCGTCCGGAATTTTCTCATTCAACTCCTCAAATTTTACTTTTCGTTTTTTCAGCTGATCCAAAGAACGGTTAATCACAATCTTTTTTAGCCAGGCTCCAAAACTTACTTTGCCTTCGTAGGTGTCAATCTTTGTAAATGCCTTCAGGAAGGCTTCCTGCATTACATCCTCTGCTTCAACTTCATTGCCTACAAAGCGCAGGCAAATGCTGTACATGGATTTGTAATACAGCTTGTAAAGCTCCATTTGTGCCCGGGTGTCACCCTTTCGGCACCTGTCAATGACGTCCTGATAAATATTTTGGTAATTCGGGTCCAAAATGATTGTGTTGTTTACTGATTGAATGACGATGATTGAATCCTGTATGTTGCATCAGGATAAAAAAAAACATTCGAATAATTCAGTTCTCATGTAAAACGACCTAAAAGTAAAGGTTTGCATTAACCGGATTACTTCATGGTTTTATTTGTAAGATCCAGTAATTCAATCAGCTTGTTTTCGTCTCTGATGATTGTTCGTTGCTGCTGAATGAAATTAATTATTTCTTCAGGAATTGGCTGAAGGATTTTTATTAGTTTCTTTTTTGAATCAATAAGGTGGGCAAGTCCGTTGTTATATCGAAGGTAATATAGCGGTGCGGCCTGAACAAACCGGCTGGAGTCTGATCCGAAAATCTTTCCATCCGCATTCTCAAATACGACCCGATACATTTTTAGCAGTTGGTAGTTTCCTCCTGAAATGACCTGAAAATATGAATACCTGATGTTTTTGGGAGTTATGTACCTGGAATAGGCAAAAGACTGGTTGTTCAGCGTGATTTTTGCAATTTCAGAAGGCGCAACAATATTTAGAACGACACTGTCTTTTAAAAATTCAAAGTTATTGGTGTAGATGTTGTACCTCAAAGGAATATCTTTTATTTCCGAATTGTTTATTTTCAGAATGTTTCCTGAAATGAATTCTTTATTTAAATATGGACTTCCGGCTATCTCGTTTTCTGTCAGGTATTTTGGATTTTGACTTTCTTCAAGTCTTTGACGTTTCGAGATTTCCCGAATCATGTAAAGATTGTTTGATGTGTTCATATTCTGACTGTATCCTTCCGGAGAAAAAATGAAAACGAAAAGAAAAACAAAAAGCAAGCGCATAATCGTTATTTTTGAAATGGGAAAATGGGTCTATAATTGATTGTTAAATATACAAAAACAGATGGGACATCAGCATGAACATACGGGAAGAAATCTGGCAATAACGGTTTTTCTGAATGGCGTTATTACTATTGGTCAGTTTGTTGGTGGTATTATCTCCGGAAGTCTGGCGCTGATTTCGGATGCCTTGCATAACCTGAGTGATGTGATTTCGGTGATTCTGGCCTATCTGGCCCACCGGATCAGTCTTCGTCCACAGTCTGAAAAATCTACATTTGGCTATAAACGGGCTGAAATTTTGGCTGCTTTTATTAACGCCATTACATTAATTGGGATTTCAGTTTATTTGTTGTTTGAGGCCGGTGAACGTTTTATGAATCCGAAAGCGGTTGATTATCAGTGGATGTTGTGGCTGGGTTTACTTGGTTTGGTTGCCAACAGTCTTTCGGTCCTGATTCTTCATCGCAATAAGGAAGAAAACCTGAATATCAGGGCAGCTTATCTGCATTTAATCGGCGACGCGCTGACTTCGTTCGCGGTGATTGTCGGTGCGATATTTATTTGGCTTTTTGATATTTACTGGATCGATCCGTTGGTGACGGTTTTGATCAGCATTTACATTTTCGTGCATACTTTTTCGATCCTGAAAGAAAGTGTTGGAATTCTGATGCAGTTTGCGCCTGCTGAAATTGACCAGCTCGAGGTGGTGAATGTGCTCAGCGATTTGGATGAAATTAGTGGTGTACACCATGTTCATTTGTGGCAATTGGCTGATCATCAGATTTATTTTGAAGCGCATCTGGTGTTGAAGACAAATCTATCGGTTGCCGAAACGCATGAAGTTACCCAAAAAGCAAAACGGCTGTTAAACAGCCGTTTTCATATCAATCATACTACTTTTCAGTATGAATCAGTTTCTTGTGAGAATCTCGTTTGCTAATTATATTACTGAATCTTTTTCCATTCAGCTTCAATCATGGAATAAGTCGATGCAGTGGCAGGAACCAAAGGCAAACGAAGTACATTTTTAGCTTTTCCCCTGATTTCCATTAGTGCTTTTACTCCGGCCGGATTTCCATCCCGGAAGATTAGTTTTAGCATTTCGGCCATTTGTAAATGCATCTGACCTGCAAGTTCCATCTTACCTTCCAATGAAGCATGTGTGAGTTGACTTAATTGTAATGGTATAGCATTGGCAATAACCGAAATTACTCCAATAGAACCAATTACGACGGAAGGTAAAATCAGTAAATCGTCACCTGAAATTACCTTGAAATAGTCGGGTGCATTGTTTATGATTTTTGCGAATTGACTCAAATCTCCTGAAGCTTCTTTTACGGCAATAACTTTATCCGACAGATTTGCAATCCGGATCGTGGTGTCTGCATCCATATTTACTCCGGTTCGTCCCGGAACATTGTATAAAATTACAGGTATCGGGCAAGCTTCAACAACCAGTTTGAAATGCTGAAAAAGACCTTCCTGAGTTGGTTTGTTATAAAAAGGAGTTACCGATAAGATGGCATCAATTCCGGTGAAATCGGTATTTTTTATCGATTGAACCAAAGCCAGGGTATTGTTTCCACCCATTCCGACTACAATTTTTAAGCGGCCGGCATTCTTTTCGATCGAAAAACGGACGATTTCCTTCTTTTCATCATCCGAAAGGGCAGGGGTTTCTCCGGTTGTTCCCAGCACCACCAAATAATCAGTTCCACCTGAAATCTGATCTTCAATTAATCGTTCCAATGCGTTGTAATCAACGCTTTTATCCTCTTTAAATGGAGTAACCA
This sequence comes from Prolixibacteraceae bacterium, assembly GCA_049277435.1. GTDB lineage: Bacteria > Bacteroidota > Bacteroidia > Bacteroidales > Prolixibacteraceae > Aquipluma. The sequence goes on along the minus strand of JBASYJ010000066.1, from coordinate 71,135 downwards.
GTGCTACTCCGGCTCCCGTAAATGGATGTGTCATTCGATCGTTGTTTTATTTATTCTTTTCAGATAATACAATATTTGTTCTGCAAGTTGACCTGGTTCTGGTTGTTCTTTGAATTCAATATTCAAATCAAAATAATTGGCCGATTTGCCGGAATAACCAATTTTAAATGCGGCAACAGATAAAGCTGTTATGTAAATAATTTGAAAATATTTCTGTCCGGTTAAGTCAATTAAAATGTCAAATTTCTGTTGAATAAAATCTTCAGTAAATTCAGCTTTCGGAATATGAGTCCAATTTGAATGTTTTCGTGTAAATCCATTAATGTCTTCCGGAATTACTACTTTCTTCGAATGCGAGTAACACAATCCAACTGTATCAATACCAGCATTTTTTAGCTCACTTTCTACCAGATCAAATGCTTCTTTCTGATCAATTTCCCAAAGAATTCCTGCTGTTTTAGCAGAATCCAGGTTGAAAACCTTTTTTTCTCTGACGACTGAACTCAATTTCGAATCCAGTATCCGATTGGCAATTTTTGATTTTAAACCCATAATTGCGTGCAAAAATAACAATTTGTTTGTTTTACGTGTTTTGAAAATGCTAAAAGTTTTAGATTGATAGTATAAACGTTAATAAAATATTAATCTGTCACTTTCAGTCGATCATCTTCAGAAAATCGTCTTCCGAAATGATCGGAATATTTAATTTTTCAGCTTTTTCCAGTTTACTTGGACCAATATTATTTCCGGCAAGTAAATAATCCGTGTTCTTCGATATTGAACTTACGTTCTTGCCTCCATTTTGTTCAATCATCTTCTTCAGGTCATCACGCGAATTTTTCTCAAAGGTTCCTGAAATAATGATCGATAAATCCTTCAGTTTTTCAGAACGGTTGGCAATGCTTGCTTCATCAAGCTGCATTTGCAATCCTTTTTCCTTTAACCGTTCAATTAATTTAATGTTTTCAGGATTGGAAAAATATTGTTGAACACTTTCAGCAATCCGGCTACCAATTTCATCGATTGCTTTCAGTTCGTCGAGACTGGCTTTTTCTATGTTTTCGATATTCATTAAGCGGTGAGCCAGAATTTTGGCAACAGTTTCACCAACAAACCGGATTCCGAGCGCGAATAGCACCTTCTCGAACGGAATCTGACGCGATTCGTCCAGACTTTTCAGGATCCGGTCGGCCGATTTATCGCCTAACCGTTCCAGACGGCTGATCTGTTCTTTTTGTAAATCGTAAATGTCCGCTATGTTTCGAATAAGTCCTTCATTGTACAGTAAATCAATTGTTTCCTGACCTAATCCGTCAATGTTCATTGCTTTCCGGCCAATAAAATGTTCCATCTTACCTTTAATCTGTGGCGGACATCCATCCTCATTTGGGCAATAATGAGCGGCTTCTCCCTCTTTCCGGATTAGAACAGTACCACATTCCGGACAATTTCGGATAAAATCAATTTTTTGAGCCATCGGATGTCTTGAGACCGGATCGACTCCGGTTATTTTCGGGATAATTTCACCGCCTTTTTCGACATAAACCGTGTCGCCTAAATGCAGATCGAGGTTCTTAATGATATCGGCATTGTGCAGCGAAGCACGTTTTACAGTAGTTCCTGCCAGCAATACCGGATTCAGATTGGCCACCGGAGTAACAGCACCGGTTCGTCCGACCTGGTACGAAACCGACTGAAGAATTGTGCTTGTTTGTTCGGCTTTGTATTTATAGGCGATGGCCCATCGTGGGGATTTGGCTGTTGAGCCAAGGTATTGCTGCAAACTGAGTGAATTTACCTTGATCACAATTCCATCTGTTGCCACTGGCAAATCAAATCGTTTCAGGTTCCATTTGTGGATGAAAGTGATCACTTCGTCTATATTCGCACACTTTTCTGTATCCGGAGAAATTTTGAACCCCCAGGATTTTGCAGCCTGAAGATTCTCCAAATGGCCATCGGACGGAAGGTTCTCGCCCAGTAAATAATAGAAATAGGCATCCAGGTTCCGCTCGGCAACAACCGATGATTTTTGTGATTTTAAGGTTCCTGAAGCGGCGTTCCGAACATTAGCAAACGGGGCTTCTCCTTCTTCTTCGCGTTCGGCATTTATCCGGTCGAACTCTGCAAATGGCAGTAAAATCTCGCCACGAATTTCAAATTCCGACGGAAATCCAATCCCTTTCAATTTCAGGGGAATGGTTTTTATGGTGCGTACGTTGGCGGTCACATCATCGCCAAAAGCACCGTCACCGCGGGTTATCGCCTTGTCGAGCACTCCATTCTTATAACGCAGACTAATTGATGTTCCATCATATTTTAGTTCACAAACGTATTCAAAACTCTGGTCGGTCAGTTTCCTGATTTTCTGGTCGAAATCTTTCAATTCCTCTTCTGAATAGGAATTCGAAAGTGACATCATCTGATACTGGTGCTGAACCTGTTCAAATTCCTTATTCAGATCACTTCCAACGCGTTGAGTAGGTGAATTCAGATCGGCAAATTCCGGGTTTTCGAGTTCCAGTTTTTCGAGCTCCTTCAGCAACAGATCAAACTCCAGATCGCTGATAACTGGCTGTGATAAAATGTAATAACGGTGATTGTGATCATCAAGAACCGTACGTAATTCTTCAATTCTTTTCCGGATATTCTCGTTTGTCATGGTATTTAAAATTTGCACTAAAATACAAAAAAGAAGCTCGTAAAGAATTGTCTTTTTCTTACGGATCCCTACTGGCTCTGGTTTTCAATGACTACAGGAAATAAAAAAACTGTCTTTCAGGCTGACCTAATTTATCAGCCTGAAAGACAGTTTAAAGTCTTTTTTGGTAGTCTGTCTATTTCTTAAGTAATTTTCCCTGAAGCAGGAATGATATTACAAGACCAATACCTCCAAAAAGAAAGATCATCGAAAAATAAGCCGCTTCTTCCTGCATTCCTGCATTCGAAAGAAAATAGCCGGCCACGATTCCCAAGCCGATTCCAATAAAAAATAAGCCGGATTTAAAGGTGGCATAGCCGGAATGCGACTCGTTTTTCAGTTTAAAGAGTTCAGGACTTGCGCCTTTTTCGATTAAGGCCAATCGTTCTTTGTTCCGGGTTGACAGATGAACATACACCGAACCGAAAATCAATGCGAAAAATGCTAATGGTACTAAAATGTCTTCCATGGTATTTTGTTTTAAGTGATTATTTCATTTCAAACACACCGGTATGACGTCGGGAAAATTGTTCGGTTACAAAATTTTTGAAAAACATTTTGAAACATTAGTAATTGAGGAAAAACAACACTTTATCCGCTATGCGGTATCGGGACATTCTTATGTAATTGTACTATATTACTATATCCACTTAGCGGAAAGTTCTTCGCAGGAGTCCCTCAAAACGTCTGCATTCAGCCCATAATAGAGTAACTTGGGGTATTTGAAATTCAATTGAAGGTATATGAATGTGTTCGTTTTTTTTACCCTGATAAGGGTATACTATCAATAGCCCCGGGTTTCAACCCGGGGGTGGAGTAGAAAAGAAATCCGTCCGTCGGAAAGCCTTTTTCAAGGTAAAAACCATTTTTCGGACGGAATTAAAATCATGTTCAAAAATGTAATTACATAGAATTTTTAGTATTGTTGAAAAAGCAAGCCCACGAGAATGTATTACTTCGTAGAGGTTCAACAATATAGTGGCAACCGGGAGGTTTCAAAAATTTTAGTCGTTCACAGATGATTCCGAAAATATTTTCCGGAATTTTTGTAACCACGAAAACAAAAGTTCGTCTAGTTGAAATACGATGAATAAAACCGATGATATACAATACATTGAAGCCGTTAGGAATGGTAACCTTCAGGCTTTTTCGTATCTGGTTGAAAAATACCGGAACATGGTATATTCGTTGGCGCTGAAATTAATGAAAAGGCCCGAGGAGGCAGAAGAGATGGCACAGGATACATTTATTAAGGCTTACCGAAAAATCGATAGTTACGAAGGTAAATCGAAATTTTCAACCTGGCTTTACAGCATTACCTACAATGGTTGTATATCGGAATTACGAAAACGCCGGATCGGGTTTGCCTCAATTGATGACCGGGTCATGAGCGATCAGGATGAAATGAAAATGTACGATTATTACAGGGAAACGAAGAAGGAAGATCAGGAAAAATATTTGAACCTGGCACTTTCGAAACTCCCTGAAGACGATCAGGTTTTGGTGACACTTTATTATTACGAAGGACAGTCGATGGATGATATCAGTTTGATTACCGGGTTAACTGTCAGTAATATAAAAGTTAAAATTCACCGGGCACGAAAACGAATGTATGCCTTGTTGCACGAAATGTTACGGGATGAGGTGTATTCCCTGTTGTAGATTAAACTGAACCGGGATTAGTACAGGAATTGATAAAATCAAATAAAAACAAAATACAATGGATAAGCTGGACAAACAATTCGGTGAAATGATGAAAGGGATAAAAATCGAATCCCCTTCAGCAGATTTTACACTCAAAGTGATGCACCGGATTCAGGCAGAAGCTGCTGTGCAGAAACAGCCAATACTGGCTACTTATACGCCGGTTATCAGTAAAAAAGCCTGGATCATCATTTTTGCAGTTTTTCTTTTACTATTCGTTTACATCCTGGTTTCAGGCAAACCGGCAGGTTCTGCAAGTGATACCGGAGTTTGGTCGACAGTTTCTGATTCGTTGAAAAAACTAAATACAGGCCAGGTTTCTTCAGTTTTGTCGAAGGGGAAAGGAATGTTTTCCTCAATTCCGGCAATTACATACCTGATACTGATGACTGCCCTTTTCCTTTGGACCCTGGATTCATTTATCTCAAAATTCAGGCACCAATTATCTGAAAGTGAATAAACATTCATTTTCTATGGAGCCAGCCTGTTGATGATCCATTCCTGATCGGATAAATTGAATTCGAACCGGTCGTGCAGCCGGTTTTGCCGCCCTTGCCAGAATTCGAAATTTACGGGACGAACCAGAAATCCGCCCCAATGAGGCGGTTTTGTTATTTCGTGATCTTCAAAATAGTGCTGGTAGCGGGCGAAATTTTCATCCAGAATATTCCTTCCTTCAATGATGCGGCTTTGTGGCGATGCCCAGGCTCCCAGCTGGCTGTCCAGGGGACGTGATTTAAAATATTCAATCGAAATTTCTTCCGGAATCATCTCTGCTATACCTTTTACCCTGACTTGTCTTTCAGTTGATGGCCAGAAGAAATTCAAAGCAACCCGATTGTTTGCTGAAATCTGTCTGCCTTTTTTGCTGTTGTAGTTGGTGAAAAACAGGAGTCCTGCGGAATTAATTTCTTTTAATAAAACAACTCTTGAATCCGGATTTCCCATTGAGTCAACTGTCGATAAAACCATGGCGGTTGGTTCCGGTTCTCCCTCCTGAATGGCAGCATTCATCCATTGGTTGAGCTGATCAAAAGGATTTTTATTCACGGAATCTTCCAAAAATTCGAATTTCTGATAATTGTTGCGCTTATCCCTTAGCATGGAACTAATTTTAGGTTCAGGAATAAAAACAACCAGTAACAGTTTTTGTTACCCCAGAAGTTGAATTTCTGTTTGCAAAATGAATCCGGTATTCATCTTCAGGAAGTTAATTAATCCGGAAATTAATCGAATTTGCGTTTAACAAACCATTTATCCGATAAATTAAAGCTGCAGTTCAGTTTTATAAATTTTTCCTGAACCAAATAAGCTGCTTTGGTTCCCCGCATCCCAAGATCGACCGAAAAGTTAGCGTAGCTCCGGTCTTTCCGGATAGGTAAACCAACGCCGAAGGATAAAGCCTGTTCGTGAATCTGATGGTCGTACATTTTTAAATAACCGGTTTCGTACCTGTAGCCCATGCGGTACCGGGTTGCCTGCCTGAATATTTTCGAATCGTTTTTGGGTGCGAATTCCAGACCTCCGCGATAACTGTTGTTTGTACCCAGATTTCTGGAACTGATGTTTAGACTTGCATTTTCCCAGTCGCTTCGTTTGTAATCGAAGGTTGCCACCCATTTCGGACCGTAGATAAAGCTGATTCCGGTACCCAGATCGATTGGTAATTTCATCGAATTTGATGTTTTTGAGTCACTGGTCATCACTTCCGATGAGGTGCTGTATGTTTTTGTGATGGTGGTCGATGTTTCAGAATTCAGGTGGCTGCTTAATCCGGCAACAGCGCCAAAAATAAGTGTGCTTTTTGCTGAAACCGGTATCGAAATTTGTGTCCCCAGGTTGAAATAGGCACCCGAATACCAGATTTTATCCACCTGCGAAATGCCGTAGGTGGTTGTCGATAAAGCAACCGACTGCTCCAGGGTCTGCGTGACATTTCCCCAGATATAACCGGTTTTTGCACCTATTGAAATATGATTATTCAGCTTGAATGCCAGTAAACCGGCAGCTTCGCTCAATCCTCCGGTGCCTTCGTAATTGGCAGGAAATGAGATTGAAGTGCCATCGATTGATTTTTCGGTGTAAATGTTGTACCCGACGCTGCTTTTCGGATTGAGCGATAAACCTCCAAAGAATTTTTTCGAGATCGGAAAACCGATTTGCAGCCAACTCAGATTTCCGTCCATGACATTCACGCTTTTTGTACTGTTTTCAAGGGTGGTAAATTTCATATTTATACCCATGTCGTACAAAAAACTCTGTGGTTCGATCGCCGTCAGCGAAGCAGGGTTTGATGTATTCAGAAAGAGACTTGAACGAAGTGCTATTCCGGTTTGGCCCATGGCTGTATTTCTTCCTCCTGAGGCCATCTCGAGTTCACCGATTCCAAATCCGGAATAGGGAGAACTGGTACTGTTCTGTGCCTGAGTGAATATTGCGGAGCAAATAAAAAATATTGAAGTGAAAAATAGGTAGAATCTCATTCCTGAAATATTAATTGTGGTAATAATATATGTTCAGTTTTGGGGAATATATTCCAGAGTTTGGCCCTCCAAAGATCAAACGATCAACCGATTTTGTCGCCTCGGTTGAACCGTACCCGATCATCAGCGACCGGCTTGTTTCCAGTTCCTCTTTTAATTCGGTATCGATAAAACTGCTGATGTCGATTTCGTAATAAACAATTTCTTCGACATCCGAAATGGTTTTCAGATTGGCAGTTACCACATCGGTAGTTCCGGGAGCGGTAACCTGCGCGGTTATATTATTGAGTTTATCTGCGCTGTAAACATTTAATGTTTCAGGCAAATCACTGCTTTTTTTATAGCTGCCTTTAACCGGGTACAGGCGCAACGTAGCACTGATAAACGCTGAATTCCGACCTATTAAAAGTAAATTGTCGGAGTACGGAATACTGATTTTTGAAAATACCTGAACTCCTGACTGAACAAGTGTTTGGTTGCCGGTTAATTTCGAACTGATGTCATTATTGTTTTCGGCCATGTTGGCAATCTGGCTGCCACTGGTTTCTTCTGAAATCTGATTGAAATAAATCCCATCGCTGTACATGGAGAATTTGTAATATAACTTGCTTAGGTTATCCGGATTCGGACTCAAATGGTAATACAGGCGCATTTCAGGTTTCGAGGCAGTGGTGTCGGTCGTGGTGGTTTCCGAATCGGATGTCGTAGCTGAGGTAACACTAAAACCAATAATTGCACCTTTAACTTCCGGAGTTGATTTAATTACCAGACCGTTGAATAGTTTTTTGAAAAGTGCCTCCGACGATAGTGTATCTTTTTTACTCTTAATCAATTGTGCGAACCGGTTTCCAAGCTGGTCCGACAATCTGATGCTAACTTCTTTCTTTGTGGCTGGTTTTGGTTTAAAGCTTAAAGTACCAAGCGGAACTGTTTGATAATCAAATTTGCTGGTGGTGTAAAGCGAACTGTTATCGTCCAGTTCCATTTCTTCCTGAAGCTGATGAACCGAAATTTTTTGTGTCACGGTGGTGTCTCCGGAATAATATCCGTCGTAGTTCAGGACCAGGCACAATGAATCGAAAACAAATTCGGTATACAGAATGTCATCGTCAAAAGTCATTTCCAGAAAAGCGTTCGAATTTTTGTATCCTGAAAAGGAATTGTAATTGCTTCCGATAAGTATCCTTCCTGCAGAATTCGAAATAATTGAGTCGTATTGAAAGCTGGAGCTTTTCATGGTCAGGGTGTCAATCATCAGGATTCCTGATTTGTCGTCGATGAAATTCTCACCAACAACAAAATCTTCAACCGATGAAATGGAACACGAAACCGATATAAAGGCCAGCAGAACAATCAAAATGTGAAATGTTTTCATTCAGTCTTCCTTGTTTTAATTGTATAAGATGAATTTTCCGTAGTGAACACCTTTTTTCTGAATGATCTGTGACCATTCAGGTTCAGGAGTCCATTCCGGTTCATGGCTATCTAATTTTGGACGAATGTAACCGGGATTCTGTATTTCAGGAATTAAAATATACTTAGGAGCCAATTCTATCGATATAAACTTTAGCCAGATATGATGTTGGTGTTGTAAGTGCTTGTTAATTAGTATTTTGTTGCTTGTTTTTAATGAAGGTGTTTTGTTTGTGTTCTCGATGAACCGGTTTAATAGATAAAAAAGGCCTCTTCGTCGGTTGATTGTTCCGGTTTGATTGTATTTGCTTTTAAAGCTCTGACAAGCCTAGTAGTTTTGAGTTTCAAATTTGTAAAACAGAAAAACTATGAAGAGGTTATTGACAATACTTTTTGCTGTATTCTATCTTGTGTCTTGTAACAGTGACAGCAGTGACGATCCGCTTGGAAACTGGATTAAAAAATCGGATTTTGAAGGTCGCCCCCGTGGTTCAGCCGTTGGTTTTGTGATTGGAGATAAAGCTTATGTCGGAACCGGATACAACGACGATGGTGATACAGACTATCTGACAGATTTTTGGGTTTATAATCCTTCCATCGACCGCTGGGACCGGATTGCCGATTTCCCCGGTAACGGACGTACTGCTGCCGTGGCTTTTTCGGTAAACGGGAAAGGTTATGTCGGAACCGGTTACGACGGAAATAAAAAACTGAACGATTTGTGGGAATACGACCCGGACTTAAATACCTGGACTCAGAAAGATGATTTTATTGGTGGTGCAAGATATAAAGCCGTTGGTTTTGCTTTGGACAATTATGGTTACATCGGGACAGGTTATGGCGATGATCTGGTGGATAAAATTGACTTTTATCGTTTCGATCCTGCTGCTGCTGCCGGCAGTCAGTGGATTAAAGTTCAAAGTATCGGAGGTTCAAAAAGGCGTGGAGCAACTGCTTTTACCAACAATGGTAAAGCATACGTTTGCACCGGTATCAACAATGGAGTGTTCCTGACTGACATTTGGGAATACGATCCGACGGCCGACAGCTGGACCAAAAAGACTGATCTGGAAGACGACGACAGCTGGTCGATCCTACGTCAGAATGCTTCTTCCTTTGTTCAGGATGGCAAAGCATACGTTTTTCTGGGTGAAAAATCTGGTTCGTTGAGCGATGTCTGGGAATACGATTTCTCAGCCGACACCTGGCTCGAAAAAACGGATTTTGAAGGTGCAGCGCGTACCAATGCTGTCGCGTTTACAGTTGGTGGAAAGGCTATTGTGGCAACCGGACAAACCGGAAGTTATTACCTTGATGACGTTTGGGAGTTCAGGCCAATGGAAGAATATGATGAAGAAGATTAATTGAAACGAGCCATGAAAAGTTAATTTATCAGCATTTGAACTATTGAGTTTTTATACACATCTGGATTAATGTGGCTGAAGCTGTTCCTGAAAGGGGGCAGCTTCTTTTTTGTTTATTAAATTTCGAAATCGGGAATTTACGGTCTTTCCGCGAATTCTATTTATCAATTATTAACTTTTTTATTGATCAATTAACTAGATGGTTTACCGACCAATACCGATCTTTGTTCCGTTCTGTTCCGGATCAGAACTAATATTTCAGTAGGGTAATCCGGATTTCAAACGGACTTATGTCATGAAAATAACTTAAAGAGGAGATAAGTGAATAAATTTTACCAGTCAGTTCAGTTAATCAGGCCCGAAAAATGGCTTTTTATTTTCGTTCATATTTCGGTTTGGCTGATGCTTTTTGTTGCATTCATACTTTCTTCGATGCGCCAGAATCAAAGTTTACCGGTTCATTTAGTGCTTCAGTATTCTTATGGTTTTATCCTTTTTTACCTGAACTATTTTTATCTCACCCCCCGATTTTTACTGCCGAAAAAGTATATGTTTTTTGCTTTATCGATCCTGGCAATCATTCTGATTTCTTTTCTTTTGGTCGATCCGGTTATTCAGAAGTTATCGTTCAACGATTTTATCCGGCATGCGCCCCCTGGATTTGAGGCACAGATGCCACACACTAAATTTAAGGGGCAAATGACTGATGGTGAACGTTTTTTCTTTCTTCGCCGTTCGATGGGAATGTTTTTTCTATTATTCGCTTTCCTGACATTCTCGTCATCGGTACGGATATTTCAGAAACTTATGCGTGAGGAAGACCTGAGCAAACAATATCAGCACGAAAAACTAAATGCCGAACTGATGCTTTTACGGCAGCAGATAAATCCGCATTTCCTTTTTAATTCCCTGAATAATATTCATTCACTGGCACACCGAAAATCGGATTTAACTTCCGAAGCAATCATGAAATTGTCGGCATTTCTCCGGAATATTCTGAAAGATAATTCAGGCAGGGAAATGCCTGTTTCGCAGGAAGTTGCGCTGATTGGCAATTACATCGATCTTCAGAAACTGTGGATGAAAAATCAGATTAAAGTTGAATTTGAAACGGAAAACATCAGCGACCAGTATTGTGTTGAGCCGTTTATTCTTAATCCTTTGGTTGAAAACGCATTTAAATACGGTGTTATTCCGGGCATGGAATCTACCATTTCGATTCGGTTAAAAATGGTTGCCGATTGGTTGCATGTCAACATCAGCAATCCGGTTTTGCTCGAACGAAACAGCGAGGTGAGCAGTCTGGGCATCGGTGTAAACAATGTAATCAACCGTTTGGAATTGTGTTATCAGGGCAATTACAAAATTGAAAATGTCCGTCAGGGAACTAATTATTTGGTTAATCTTTCAATAAAACTCAAAAATAATGAACTGTATAGCAATCGATGATGAACCACTCGCACTGGATCTTTTAAAAGATTACACGGATAAGATCCCATTTCTGAAATTGGAACGTACATTTTCGAATCCAATGGAAGGACTGAGCTATCTTCAGGAAAACAAAGTTGATATGGTATTTCTCGATGTCGAACTACCATATGTGAACGGCATTGAGTTTGTAAAGTGTTTGCAGTCAAGGCCTCAGGTGATTTTTACGACCGCATTCGAGAAATATGCATTGGCCGGCTACGACCTCGAGATTACCGATTATCTGATGAAACCCATTATGTTTGAGCGCTTTCTGAAAGCCACCAATAAAGCGTACAACCTGGATAAATTAAGCAAAAAAGAAACTCGGAGAACCGAATTGCCTGCTCCGGAAAAGGAGAATCAGCCCGACTTTATCCTGGTAAAAACCGGCTACAGCACCTTAAAAGTTAACCTGAACGATATTCTGTACATCGAAGGTTTAAAAGATTACATCAAAATTCACCTCGCCGGAAGAACGATTCTAACCCTGAACAGTCTGAAGAAATTTCAGGAGATTTTGCCTGAACCGAGGTTTGTGCGGGTCCACCGGTCGTGTATCGTGCCGCTCGAAAAAATTGATTCCATTCAGCGAAACCGCATTGTCATCGGGAAAAATTTTATTCCGGTGGGAGAAAATTACAAGAACTCGTTTAAAGACAAAATTTCATACATAAACCTGTAATTCAGAAAACAGAAAGTAAAAGGCCGGCCAATGTCATGTTGGACCGGCCTTTTCAATTATTTCGAACTCCAAAACCTGAAGTTAAGTTTGGATTAAAGGGATGTGATCGCCCGTTCAAGTTTATCTTTTACTTCACCGGCAATTCCGGCTAAATTCGGGTTTTCAACTCCCATCATCGATGCAATCGGATCAACAACAGCGACTTCAATTTCGTTTTCTCCCCATTCCTGAACGATTACACTGCACGGAAGCATGGTCCCGATTTTATCTTCATGCTGCAAAGCCTTGTAGGCAAATGCCGGATTACAGGCGCCAAGAATGGTGTACTTTCTGAAATCAACATTGAGTTTGTCTTTCAGTTTTTCGTGCATTTTAATTTCTGTCAATACGCCAAATCCCTCTTTTTTAAGCGATTCGGTAATGGCCAGAATGGCTCCATCGAAATCCGAGTTTATTTTCTTACTGATGTAGTACTTCATAATTTAAAGTTTTTAATTTTTGATTAACTTATCTGAACACCATTTAAACAGTAAAATTAAACTATTGTTTGCTTATTTCCGGTATAAACAGCACTCCGGAAGTTCTTTGTAAACCGAATCCGAAGCTTTGTATTTTTCGGTATCGTGGCCCACTGCTGCAATTGCTTTCTGAATAGCATCGGTATTGGTTTTCTTTCCATCGAACTGAACATGCATCATTTTCGTTTCTGAATTCCATTCGGCCGAATTTACTCCTGAAACCGATTTGGCTGCAGTTTCGATCCGGTCTTTACACATTTCACAATTTCCCGAAACTTTTATCCTTTCTTTTCTAAGGGTTTCACTTGAGGTGAAGCCCTTAGTCGAATCGGAATGATTTCCCATATCCATGACTTCCATTCCACCTGATGAAACCTGATTTCCTTCCATATTCATCATGCTTGGTTTTCCGGCCAATTGGGCTGAGGCATCTACTGCAAATGTGCCGTTGGTGACGATTTCTTCACCTTCTTTAAGTCCACTCATCACCACATAAGAATTGCTCAGAGCAGGTCCCAGTTCAATCTCCCGCATCTGGAATTCAGGTTCTTTAGCACCTGCAACTTTCACATAAACAACCGATCGTGGACCTGTCCAAAGCACAGCTGATTGTGGAATCACAATTCCGTCAGCATGTTCGGGCAGGGCAGAGGTAACCATTCCGTTTACAAACATTTCGGGTTTTAATTTGCCTCCCGGATTCGAAGCCTCGACACGAACCTGAGCAACCCGGGTTGACGGGTTGATCACCGGATCGATAAAGGTGATCTTCCCAGAGAATTTTTGACCAGGAAGAGACTGCAAGGTGAATGAAACCGAATTTCCTTTTCTGATCCACGGCAGATCGCTTTCGTAGGCATCGAAAAGCACCCAAACGCTTGAAAGATCAGCCACTTCAAACAAAGCAGCTCCTTGTTGCACGTAATCGCCCTGATTAATCTGTTTTGAAATTACAATTCCTGAAACATTGGCCGTCACATCAAAAATCGCTTGCGTTTTGCCGTTTTGCTCAATCGATGCAATTTGATTATCAGTTAATTTCCACTGTTTTAGTTTCTCGCGGGCCGCATTAAGTAATGCTGGTTGCTCTGGAACAAGTTGTTTAGCCTGAAGTAATTCGTCCTGTGCTGTGATCAGCGAAGGCGAATAAATCCGGGCAATTACCTGTCCTTTTCTTACGGTTTCTCCGGTAAAACTGACCAGCAATTCTTCAATCCGTCCCGGAATGTGGGCAGCCTGAGTCTTAATCCGGCGTTCATCGGCCTGAACTTTTCCATACAAAGTCACTTCCTTTTCAGCATTCTGCTTTCCGATGACGGTCGTTTGAACTTCGGCAAGCCGGATGGCTTCTTCAGTCATGTGAACAGCATTTGGATCAAGTTCCGCGGTAGCCGATTGTACCGGAATTAAATCCATGCCGCAAAGTGGGCACTGTCCGGGTTTTTCCATCCTGATTTGCGGGTGCATCGAACAGGTCCAGATCTGATGTTCAGCTTGGTCGTGCTGATGTTCCTGAACTGCAAGACCTTCAGCTTTCTTCAACGTTTCGGATGGATGGAAGATCAGCCAGCCAAGGATTAAACCACCAAGAATGTACAATGCCGGTTTTACCCATCTGTTTTGAAATATTTTATATTCTTTCATGTGTTTATTTTTTTACCACATAGCCAAATAGGGCACATAGTATTATTTAAAAATTAAACGGCACGAAGCCAATTCATACTTACGGTTTTTCATTTTATTATTTCAATCCCGCCAGATATTCTAGCTGTGCCGTGGATTTATTCCGGTCAGTCAGTGCAGCAAGTTCGTTTAATCCGTAATCGAGCAACTGAGCCTGCATGCGCAAAACTTCTTCGAAATCAGAATCAGAAGCAGAAAAGGCTGTCGTAAGCAACTTAACACTGGTTTTCGCCAATGCTGCCTGTTTCTGGTATAAAGTCAGGCGTCGGTCAGCGTCACGATATTGCTGAACGCTTTCAAGGAACGATACCTCCAGATTATTCAGATTGTTTTGATATGATTTTTCGGAGGCCTCAATTTTAAATCCGGCTTCGCGTTCCATGGCTTTGTATTTTTTACTGAAAAAAGGAATGGTTACCGAAACCATTGGCATAATCATATCTTTTCCGTTCATCATCGATTCGTTGCCGGTGCGTTTTTCAATCAGCATGTAATTGGCTCCAACTCCAAGCATGGGTTTACCCATTTTATTCGCCATTACTTGCTGCGCCTGTCCTGCAGCCCGTTGTGCCAGGGTCATCCGCAACATTGGATTGTTTCTCAGACTGTCGGTCAGGGCATTCAGGTCAAACATTAATTCAACCGCCTGAAGACTATCCGGAACAGCTACCTGAACTTTCGATGATCTGTTCAGCAGACTATTGAAACGGGCAATTTCAGTGCTGAGCAAGTCTTCGGATAACGAAATCCGGTTCTCGAGTTCAGCAATTTCCATTTGCACCCGAAGAACATTAACCATACCCGAACCTTTCAAGCCCATCGAAGAAGAACCACTATTCATCGCCATTCCTCCTGAAGGTGCTGAAGTTTGTTGGCTGGCTGCACCATTTTTCATACTTTCCATTCCTCCTGAACCGGCAGTAGTTTGTGCCGGCGGATTTGTTTTTCCTGAAGAAAGACCTCCACCAGAAGCGGAATTCCCGGCATTTGTAAATTTTGAAAGCGCAACTTTTTCAAGGGTATTCAGCAATTCGAGGTTTTCATTCAGAATTAAAATTTCTTTTTTCTTCTGATATATCTGATACCACGATGTTTTTACCTGACTGAAAAGCAGATTCCGGGTATCCCGGGCTTCCTCAAATTTCATAAGCGCCATTTGCGATGCTTCGTCTTTAGCAGCTTTTAAAGCTCCAAACCACGGAAACATTTGCATAGCCTGAATAGTACTTAACTGATTTCCGCCCATCAATTCCATCGGTTTCAGGAAGAAACCCAACTGTGCGGTCGGGTCGGGCAGAGCACCAGCTTGCGGTACTTTTTCCAATGCAGCCGAATATTCAAGATATTTTGCCTGCAATCCCGGATTATTCTTTTCCGCCAGTTCCAGATAAACTGAAAGCGAATCCTGTCCATGAACTGTTGCAGATAAAAACAAAAACAGAATGATGCTGATGATTCGGAAATTATTTTTTTGTTTTTGTAAAGACGCACGGCTGTGCGTCTTTACGTGAAATTGTATATTATTCATGTTCCCCCTTTCTTCCGCTCATTGCCAGAGCAGCGATTTGTTTTTGTTCCTTCTTTACAGCTCCTTCGCGCCAAACAGATTGCAGGACCGGAACCACAAACATGGTCATGATCTGGATAATCATCCCTCCAAATGTTGGGATCGCCATTGGAACCATGATATCAGCTCCTTTCCCGGTTGAAGTCAATACAGGCAGCAAGGCAATAATTGCCACGGCAGCCGTCATCATGGCCGGGCGAACACGTTTTTTACCGGCTTCGATTACAGCCTCCCGAACATCATGCACGGTAGCTGGTTTTCGCTCTTCGAAAACCTGATGGATGTAGGTTCCCATAATCACGCCATCGTCGGTGGCAATTCCGAAAAGAGCGATGAACCCTACCCAGACCGCCACACTCAGGTTAATGGTGTGCATTTGAAACAGATCGCGCATATTCATTCCGGCGAGTGAAATATTCAGGAACCAGCCTTGCCCGTAGAGCCAAAGCATAATAAATCCACCGGCAAACGCGACAAACACTCCAGAGAAATGGATCGATGAAGCGATGACGGTTTTAAACTGAAAATACAGCAACAGAAACACGACAATTAAACTGATCGGAACAAGAATGGCCAGCTGTTTGGTGGCGCGTAATTGCTGTTCGTAGTTTCCGGCAAACTTATAGTTTACTCCAGCCGCAAGTTTTAAATCTCCTGAAGCCAGTTTCTCCAGAAGAAATTTCTGTGCATTTTCAACCACATCCACTTCGGCCATTCCTTGTTGTTTGTCGAAGATGACGTAGCCATTCAGGAAGGTATTTTCACTTCGGATCATTTGCGGGCCGCGGGTATAATTAAAGTCGGCCAATTCTCCCAACGGAACCTGTGTTCCTCCCATCGAAGGCACCAGAATTTTCTTTAATTCTTCCGGAGTGGTTCGTAATTCGCGCGGATAGCGTAACCTGACCGGAAAACGTTCCCGACCTTCAACGGTGGTCGTCAGGGCCATTCCGCCGACTGCAGCCTGAAGCACTTCCTGCACATCGCTGATTGTCATTCCGTAGCGTGCAATGGCTGAACGGTTGATTTTAATTTCGACATAAGGAGCGCCAACAGCACGGTCGTAAAATACCGATGACGGGACTACACCCGGAGCCTCTTTCAGCATACGTTCCAGATCAAGTCCTGCTTTTTCGATGGTTTCCAGATCAGGACCAAATACTTTCAATCCCATCGGTGCGCGCATTCCGGTTGAAAGCATCACCAGCCGGGTTTGAATTGGCTGAAGTTTCGGGGCTGAAGTCAATCCGGGTAAATTGGTGACTTTCACAATCTCGTTCCAGATATCATCAGGCGATTTGATCTCTTTGCGCCATTGCCTGAAATATTCTCCATGTTCATCCGGAATCAGCATTTTCGGATCAATCTTCTTAAATCCGTCATGTTCCGGATTGTAGGTTGTTCCGTCGGTCAGGACAAAATTATCCTCTTTATCCACCTTAAATTGCATCCGGTGGCCGTCTTCATTCAGGATATATTCAGGCAAATAGTTAATCGTATTTTCGAACATCTGCACCGGTGCCGGATCGAGAGCTGAATTTACGCGTCCCCATTTGCCAACAGCAACATCCACTTCAGGAATAGCCATCAGGCGTTTATCCAAATCCTTGACGTATTCCACATTCTGCTCAATTCCGGCATGAGGCATGCTGGTGGGCATCAGCAGGAATGAACCTTCATTCAGGGCCGGCATAAATTCTTTGCCTATACCAGGAAAAGTATGATTGGCATTTTTCCATAAAGAAGTTTCACGAATATCCCAGTTTACAAGTTGTGTTGTTTTTGGGATTAATCCGAATAACTTATCGAATCCCAGCCAGATGTTCACTCCAAATAGAATGGTAAACACAGGTAAGAGAAGGAATTGCCATTTGTGGCGGAGACACCAGCGCAAAACCGGTTCATAAAAATGGACCATGGCCATGAGCAAACTCAGTACAAACGCCACAATTCCGGTTACAAACAGGAAGTTGGTGATGAAACTGTTATGCGCCCCGAGCGGAAGCCATTCTTCGGTGAGGAAGAAAACCGCAAATAACAGTGTGATTCCGATATTAATCAGGTTCGGGAAATTCTTGCGTTTTTCGGGCCAGCGCGATGCCAACAGATTATTAATTCCGATGGCCGGTAAAGCGAGCGCCTGCCAGGTTCCCCAGAAAATAACAGAAGCTAAACCGGCCAATATCAGTATGGAATTGAAAATCCAGCTGAACCGTTTGCGATCGAAACGAATGGAAAACAACACATTCGCCAAAGTTGGCAAAACAATTACGCCCAGTAAAAATGAAGCCAAAAGCGCAAATGTTTTGGTAAAAGCCAACGGACGAAACAGTTTTCCTTCGGCGGCCTGCATGGCAAAAACCGGCAAAAAACTAACGATGGTTGTTAAAAGGGCAGTGGTGATTGCTGACGAAACTTCGATGGTGGCTTCATAAATCACTGCTTTCAGTTTTTCGCCTTTTGCCCCTTCGTTTTCGGGCATTTCCAAATGCCGGATCATATTTTCAACAAATACAATCCCAACATCGACCATAACCCCGATGGCAATAGCGATCCCGGAAAGGGCAACAATGTTGGCATCCACACCAAACAAACTCATTGCCACGAAAGTCATCAGTACAGCCACCGGCAACAAACCGGCAATCAGAATGGAAGCTCTCAGGTTAAACATCAATACGATAATTACGATGATACTGATAAGAATTTCGTGTGACAGTGCCGATTGGAGCGTTCCAATTGTTTCCTGAATCAGACCTGTTCGGTCGTAAAATGGAACAACGGTGACTTTCGAAACTGTTCCGTCGGGCAAAACTTTGGAAGGTAGACCTGGCGCGATTTCTAAAATCTTTTCTTTGACATTTTTAATCACCGCCATCGGGTTCGAACCATAACGCGCAACAACTACAGCACCTGCAGCTTCTGCTCCACTTTTATCGAGCCCCCCACGGCGGGTAGCCGGTCCAAACGAAACACGTGCCACATCGCCAATCCGAACTGGCACATTGTCGCGAACAGCAACGACAGCCATTTTTAGGTCATCCAGGCTTTTCAGGTAACCCAACCCGCGAATGACATATTCAACCTTATTGAGTTCGATGGTTTCGGCGCCAATGTCCAGGTTGCTTTTTTTCACTGCCTGCATCACATCCATCACAGTTACTCCGGAAGCTTTCATCGCATCCGGGTTAATATCAACCTGGTATTCTTTGACAAAACCGCCGATGGATGCAACTTCAGAAACACCTTCGGCTGTCGCCAGCGAATATTTCACGTAATAATCCTGAACGGTGCGTAATTCCTGAGGATCCCAACCACCTGTTGGTTTTCCGGTTTTTGGATCACGGCCTTCGAGTGTGTACCAGAAAACCTGGCCGAGAGCCGTGGCATCAGGTCCAAGTGAAGGCTGAACTCCCTGCGGTAAAGTTCCGGTAGGAAGTGAATTTAGTTTTTCGAGAATACGTGACCGGCTCCAGTAAAATTCCACATCATCCTTAAAAATGATGTAGATAAATGACATTCCGAACATGGAAGTGCTTCGGATGGTTTTTACACCCGGAACTCCAAGCAGGGTGGAAGTCAGCGGATAGGTGATCTGATCCTCAATGTCCCGGGGTGATCGGCCCATCCATTCGGTGGCGATGATCTGCTGATTGTCGCCAATATCGGGGATTGCATCAACTGGAATCGGATTGCGGGGCAAAATGCCTGTGTTCCAGTTGAAAGGCATGGTCACTGCTCCGTAAACCACAAAAGTGATCAGGAATATAAAGGTAACCAGCCGGTTGTTTAGAAAATATTTGATTAGTCCGTTAAACATGACAGTAATTTGAAAATGAAATGATTTGAAAATTTGAAAATTACAAGATGGGAATCTGAAGACTTTATATTTTCAAATCTTCAGATTCCACAATCTTCAAATTAATTCTTCAGATTACCGGTATTGGCAACAGCCAGGTAGCTTTTCGTAAATGGCATCTGTCGCTTTTGCTTTTTCGTTGTCGTGGCCTGCAGTAGCTACTTTTTTACCAATTTCTGTCATGTTTGTTTTAGCCGGATCGAATGTTGCGGTGAGTGTTTTTTCTTTTTTGCTCCATTCGGCTTTGGTTACGCCATCCATTTTTGCAGCTTTTTCGATGCGTGCCTTGCACATATCGCAGTTTCCCGAAACTTTAATTGTTTCAGTTTTAGAGTTGCCAGCAGGAGTTTGGGCGTTTGTGTTTGAAGTAAATACAATTGCCAATAAGGCTATGATTAAAATTTTTACAGTTTTCATGATTTTGATTTTAATGTTAATAAATGGAAAAGAAAAAACCACAAAGTACAAGAAGGTTGCGCAAAGAACCCAAAGAGAATAAATTAGACCTTTGTGGACTTCGTGAAAAACCTTTGTGTTCTTCGTGGTCAACAGGAAAAAATCAAATCAGGAAAACGCAGATTTTGGGCAGACTTACTGCATGAATCATCAGATTTCCAGGTGGACTGGTATCTGTACAACTTAAATTTATTGCAGTAAACGAATGAAAATCAATGCTTGCAGGAATTTCGAATACCTGAAGGATATTCTGTGCAAAGAAATTGAAATCGTAAACAGATGGGGAGTAATTTTGATCGATTGAAAAAGCAGAAACTTTGTCGTTGCAGCAATTCTTCTTTTCAACATGATTGCCAGGAACAGTACATTCATCAACTGTTCCTTCCATTCCACACGATGCCAACTCTCTGGAGAATGAAGCTTTAGTAGCTGCAATTTCACCTCCGCAGTAATGTGTGGCAATGGTAAAATGCATGCCCGAAAGCAGGATGAGAAAAGCAAATGTTATGGATAGAAGTTTCTTCATCTGATTTTAAAAACAGAAATACCTGAAAAAATGTTCTTCAAAGATATCTATTTTTTAATAGACTGATTATTTCATTTCCATACATTTAGAAATGTTAACAATAATCAGGTAAGTGAAAATCAATTAGTTTTTGAAAAACTTTCGTTGTTGTTCTTCCATTTCCTTCATTTGTTGCTGAAACATTTTCATCACTTCATCCATCGATTTTGGCTTATGAAACGATGAACTTGATCTTGTTGAATCCCGATCTGATTGATTGAAAAACTGAAAGAAATCATCAAGCTGGCGTGGAATCATGTTAATAGAATCATTATCAAATCCGAAAAACCGGGGATCCGGATGAATCCCAAATCTTTTCATCATGACCGAATCCGGTTGATCATTGAATGGATTGGTGAAGAATTCATCGAAGTTTTTAAAGAATGAATTTCCCATGAAAGAACTGTCAGGAAAAAATCCAAAATGATCTCCAAACAGATTTTGAAACTGATCCGGCGAGATTGTGTTTAAAGTTGTATCACCCGACCAGCTGAAAGTATAAACCGAATCGAACCTGGTAAGGTTGCCTTTTTCGTCGTACTCTTTCGTGACCTTTGAATTTTCTTTCGGCGCATTTATTTTCTTTTCTGATTTTTGAGCCAATAAGTTCATTGCCAGACACATTGTCGCCATGGAGAATAATATCAGACGTTTCATAATGAATAGTTTTAAAATCGAAATCAAAATTAACTGTGAAACAGAAAATACAGTTTTAATTAATCTTAAATTTTTTTAAACTTTTAAAATTCAATCAGTACTTCTCATTTTTCCCCATTTAAATTATAATTTCAGAATTTCAGCTATCTTTAATTTTTTCAATTATTATCCTGATGGGAAGTTTTAAATTTCAGAAAATATTGAATGAAGAAGGTTTGGTTTACAGCCTTGAATTGAGTGGTGCTCTGGTTCTCGATCATTCACAAAAGCTTAAAGAAGAGTTTATTGCTGTAACTGAAAATTTAAATATACAATTGGAAATTACAATTTCAGACCTTGATGAAATTGATATTTCAGGTATTCAACTACTGGCTGCTTTTATTAAGATATTAGATCGTTTAAAAGTGAAATACCAGTTTAATTGGAATATCGGTGAAGAGCAATTGCAATTGATGGAGAGTATAGGTTTGAGTTCTGAATTTTTTTAGTATTAGAAATATGTCAAAACACATTTTGGTCGTTGACGATTCAGAAAGTATTCGTGAAGTATTATTATTTAGTCTTGAACAGGCTGGATATCAGGTTATGGTAGCATGTGACGGACAGGAAGCTCTGACATTCTTTGATGGCCGGTCAATTGATTTACTTCTGACCGATTACTACATGCCAAATCTAAATGGTTTGGATCTGATCCGGAATGTCAGGCAGATTGAGGCATACCGGTTTATCCCGATGGTCGTTTTAACCACTGAAAGTCAGAAAGAAATTATGATTAATGCAAAAAATGCCGGGGCTACCGGGTGGTTATTAAAACCGTTTAACACCGTTAAACTTTTACAGACTTTACGTAAAGTAATCCGTTGATGAATTCATTTATTGAAAAATTTAGGGAAGAGGTTTCTGAATATTGTGAACGGCTTGAATCCGGGTTATTGATTCTTGAAAATGATCCGGTTAATTATCAGGTTATTGATGAGATATTCCGGATTATGCATTCCATGAAAGGCAGCGGTGGAATGTTCGGATTTGATTTAATCAGCGAAGTTACTCATGATCTGGAATCGTTGTACGACATTTTTCGAACGAAAAAACATCAACCGGATTCAGAAGTCATTAGTTTTACGCTTAGTTCAATCGATGGTTTACACAAACTGATGGTTCAGGAACCAACAGAGGTTCATCAATCACTTGCCCGGAAGATGAAATCTGACACTCAAAACCAAATATCCCGTTTCACAGCTAAAGTAGCTACTGCAGCTGTGCCTGAAAATATCCAAAAAACAATTCCGCAAACCGATGATTCAAATAGTTCGACGTATTACATCTCGTTTGTACCTGACGAAAACATATTTGCGAACGGTACAAATCCGATTTACCTGATTGATGAGTTAAACGCACTCGGAGAATGCAACATTCAGATATCGTTTGATAAGCTGCCTGATCTGGCTAAAATTGAACCCGATAAATGTTACGTTGCCTGGTATTTGTTCATTGCGACTTCGGAAGATGTTGATACATTGAATGATGTATTCATTTTTGTAGCTGATAGCGCCGAAATTTTTATCGAAAAAATAGCCTCCGGAAATGTGCTTCGGAACGAAAAAATTCTGGCATCTTACTTAAATGCACATCAAAACAAGGAAGAATGGTCGATTCCTGAAATTTCGGTTCCTGAAATTCAGCCTAATTTCGAAATTCAGGATAATACAGAAAAGGAAGAGGACACTGTAAAACTTAACTTATCGCCTGATTTACAGCAAAATGCTGGTTTTACGCCTGTAACGGTTGATTCGATCCGGGTTAATTCGGTGAAAATTGATGCCTATATGAACCTGGTTAGTGAATTAATTACCACACAATCGCGTTTGGAAGTTGTTGCTGCGAAAATAAAGTCGGCCGAATTGGAAATGATTTCCGAATCTTTTGGAAAACTTAGCCGGCAACTCAAGGATAATGCCTTTGAAATGAGCCTGATCCCGCTCCAAAGTGTAGCTGTACGGTTTAAACGTCTAATTCATGATTTGTCGAAATCGCTTAATAAAGAGGTCGAGCTAATCACCGAAGGAATGGAAACAGAAATGGACAAGAATATCATTGAAAAACTGATGGAGCCACTCCTTCACATCATCCGGAATTCGATGGATCATGGAATTGAATCGAAGGAGACCCGTTTGCAAAAGAAAAAACCTGAAATTGGGAAAATTTCGATTAAAGCATCAATCGTTGGGAGTTTTGTGCAAATTGATGTCGAAGACGACGGTGCCGGATTGGATCTGGAGAAGCTAAAAAGGAAAGCCAGCGAAAAAGGATTGCTTGGTATAGACCATAAACTGACTGATGATGAAATATATATGCTGATCTTCGAATCCGGTTTTTCGACATCTGACCTCATTTCAGATGTTTCGGGCCGGGGAGTTGGAATGGATGTGGTCAGAAAACGGGTCCAGGAAATGCGTGGATCCATTGAATTAACCACCGAAAAAGACCGGTTTACCCGCTTTACGATCAAACTTCCACTTTCTTTATCAATTATCGACGGATTATTAACTACTGTTGGTGAAAATTTTTATGTGATTCCAACGGTCGTAATTCAAAATATTCATACCGTTAAACCGAAATTACTAAAAAAAGAATTCAGGCAGGTGGTTGAACTGGAGGGTAACCAGATTCCATATATAAATCTGCATGAGGAGTTTTATGGTGATCAGAAATTACCTGACGAACAACTTGTGGTTGTTGTATCGTACGATAATCAGTTATTTGGATTGATTGTCGATGAAGTAATTCGTGAATATCAGGCAGTTATTAAACCTTTGGGGAGATTGTTAAAACAACAGGATCTTTTTTCAGGAGCCAGCATTCTGGGTACCGGAGAATTGGCGCTGGTTGTTGATACCAATAAAATGATAAAAAAATACTCCTAGTACAATGGAAGCAAAGATCATACAAGGACTTAATTCATATTTTACCTTCAGGCTTGGAAACGAGTTGTTTGCCGTTAATGTCGGACAGGTAACTAAAATTCTGGAGTACACTGAAATAACCAAAGTGCCCAATTCTCCCCGGTTTTTAAAAGGTATCATTAATATTTTTGGTGATGTAATACCCGTTTTCGATGGCCGGATCAAATTTGGATTTCCGGAAGCAGATCGCACGCTCAATACCTGTATTCTGATTCTGATCTTTGAATTGGATGGTCAGGTTGTCAGTTCGGGCATTGTGGTCGATTCGGTTGAGAAAGTGGTCATCTTTGAAGCCGATCAGATTAAGCCGGCACCGTCGGTGGGCAAGGGATTTAATTCTGAATTCATTCATGGAATATCCACGCTAAACAATGAATTTGTAATTATTCTGAATATCGATAAAATATTTTCAGAAGAAGAAATTAGTATAATCAGTTCGGTAGAATAAATAATGTAAAAAATCAGGTTATGAGATTTGTTGATTTAAAAATACGGACAAAACTGATGGTCGCTTTCGGTGTCCTGATTTTGTTGGGATTCTTTTTTGCCATTTTTTCTTTCGGAACTTTGCTGTTTTTCAAAAAAGACATCAATTCATTTACCCGGAATTTTATTCCGCAGTTGGAGCTTTCGGCAAAAATTGGAAACCGGGTCAAATTGGTAACTTTTTACATGGAAAGTTATTACATGACAGGTAAATCTACTTATTATAAATCGGCACATTCGGAATTTGATTCACTGAATGAAGTTTTAAATAAAGGAGAACTTTTACTCGATAATTCATCTGAACTTTCGGAACTGGAGCAAAATCTAAGTGAAATTAGTATCCAGATTCCGCAATATGAGCAGATTATTGTCATGGCGTTTAAAACCACCATGGATATTTCACTGATGAAAGAAAAGGTCAATCGAAACAAAGAAATATTAATGCGTAACTGCCGTCAGTTGTCGAAAACAGTAAGTCAGTCTCATAAATTAAAAAGCATTAATTCGATTATCGATTCCGTTTCAGGCATACAAATAAGGGCTGAAAAAGTAATGTTGTATAACGACAATTCCCTTTATTCTTTGGTTTTAAGTACGTTTGATATCATTGATTCTCAGATAAAAATCTTAAAATCCGGAGCTCGTAGCAATTCTGAGACCGAATTGGTTAAACAGCTCGAAAATAATGCTGCCTCATTTAAGTCGGCCGTTTTGCAGTTGTCTGATAAAATCGTGAAACTTCAGGAATTAAGAAAAACTGATGCCGGGATTTCTGCCAGTCTGGTTAAAAATTCTACGAATCTTCGTAATTCGGTAGTTTCGTATACGGTTGAGGTTGCCAAAAATTTTAATTCGTCGATTTACGCTTCGATTTTTACACTTTTAATTCTTGGTTTGTTTTCACTTGCATTTTCATTTTTTACAGCATATTATGTTTCTAAACAGATCAGGACACCACTTTTAAAAGGAATTGAATTCGCTAAAAAATTGGCCAAAGGTGATTTAACGGCCGAGATTGATGTAAACCAGAAAGATGAAATTGGAGTTCTTGCTTTTAATCTTCAACTGATGAATAACCGGATTCGTGAAATAATTGCCTATGTTTCAACAACAGCCGAGAATTTGGCTGCAGCCAGTCTCGAACTCAGTTCGACTTCGCAATTGGTTTCACAGGGTGCATCAGAACAGGCTTCTTCGGCAGAGGAGGTTTCGGCGGCAATTGAAGAAATGTCGGCCAATATTCAGCAAAACTGTGATAATGCCAAAATTACTGAAGGATTTGCCATAAAGGCTGGTAAGGATATTTCGCAGGGAAGCGGAAAGGTTGTCGAAACAATGAACAATATGCATGAGATTGAGAGTAAAATTTCGATCATCGGTGAAATTGCTTTTCAGACAAATATTCTTGCACTGAATGCCGCTGTTGAAGCAGCCCGCGCCGGTGAGCACGGACGTGGTTTTGGAGTCGTGGCCGCAGAGGTTGGGAAATTGGCTGAACGTAGCCGCATGGCAGCAGCCGAAATTGATCAGCTTACAAAATCAAGCGTTCAGAATGCCGAATTGGCCGGTCGCCTGATGAAGGAAATCGTTCCTGACATTCAAAAAACTTCGGAATTAATCCAGGAAATTTCGGCTGCCAATGTTGAGCAAAACGAAGGGGCACTTCAGATTAACGGAGCAATTCAGCAACTGAACCTGGTTACCCAGCAAAATGCCGCTTCGTCTGAAGAATTATCGACCAACGCTGTTGAACTATCTGCTCAGGCTGAACAACTTCAGGAAATTATATCCTTTTTCAAGGTAAACAGTGAAGATATTATCATTCGGAAATCCAGGCAAATCAGGAATAGTGAACCACCTGTTGAGCGGATTGTGCTGAATGAAAGACAGGGTGTGGTCATTGATTTGAATCAGCCTGATGCATCGGACGATGATTATGAACGATTTTAGAGTGAGAATTACGGTTGGGGAAAATTTAGTATGAAATCGGATTTTTTAACCTTATCAGATGAACTCTTTTTAACTATCGGTAAAATGATTACCGAACGTTACGGGATAAAAATGCCTCCTGAAAAAAAAATCATGTTTCAGGCCCGTTTACAACGCCGTTTGCGTGAACTTAAACTGACATCGTTTGAAACCTATGCCGAGAAATTGTTCGAGAATAACGGCAATTCCGATGAGTTCAGAATACTGGCAGATTTTATTTCGACCAACAAAACCGACTTTTTCAGGGAACAAAATCATTTCGACTTTTTAACCAATCATGTGCTGATTGAATTTTTTCAACACGCCAGGCTTCATCTGAATCCATTTTTGAATTTCTGGAGTGCCGGCTGTTCCAGCGGTCAGGAAGCCTATTCGATTGCCATTACCCTGGAGGAATTCAGGAAAAAGAGCAATCTTAACCTTGACTATTCAATCACTGCAACCGATATTTCAGCACGGATGTTGAAAAAGGCAAAGGAAGCAATTTATGCCATGGACCAGGTGTCGGATATTTCGCTGGAAATCAAGCATAAATATTTTTTAAAAAGTAAATCAGCAACCGATTCAACCGTCAGGGTAGTCAAAGAAATCCGCGATCGTGTTTCCTTTTCATATCTGAACCTGATGAATCAAAGCTACCCGTATGTGAATAAGTTTGATGTGGTTTTTCTGCGGAACACCTTAATTTATTTCGATTCAAAAACTCAGCGATTTGTTTTAACCCGGGTGCTTGAAAGTTTAAAACCCGGCGGATATTTAATTATTGGACATTCGGAATCGCTCATTAACATGGACTTACCAATAAAGTCGGTTGCTCCAAGCGTATATGTTAAAATTACGGCAGACTTTAATTGATCTGACTAAAGTCGAATGAAGTAAAGAACAAAAACAAAATCAAATTTTTCCAAATGGATAATTCAAAAAATGCACACGAAACTGAACTGGTAAAATCCCGGGAAATAATCAAAAGACTTCAATTCGAAAATGAAGAATTGAGCCTGAATTTGTTTCGTGTAAATGAAAAACTTGTTGATTCTGAGAAACTCAAAGGGCATTTTATTAGCAATGTTACCAACGAAATAATAAATCCGTTTACAAGTATTTTGGCTTTGGCTTCGAATATCAGGCAATTGAAAGATAATGAAATGAACAAAGCTCAACGTATGGCCGGGCTTATTTATGAAGAGGCTTTTCATCTCGATTTTCAACTTAAAAATATATTTGCTGCAGCTTTAATTGAAGCTGGAATGGATGGGCTTAATCTGAATAGAATCAATATTCAGGAAATTACCGACCAGATTTTGCAGTATTTTAAAAGTCAGCTACTCAAACGATCAATTCGAATTTCAGTTCAGTATTCCAATTTAAGTTCACCTGAAGAGCTATTGGTTTTTATATCAGATCTGCCTAAGTTCGATTTAATCCTGAAAAATATTATAAGTAACGCCATAAAATTCAGTCCTGATCATTCGGTAATTGAATTGAAGTATATCCAGGAGGATGGATTGTTAAAAATTGAAGTGTCTGATACAGGGAAAGGAATTAGTGATGAAGATATCAAGGTGATCTTTGACCGGTTTAAACAGCTCGATGAAAAAATAAATTCGATTAATACCGGTCATGGACTTGGTTTATCGGTGGTTCAGGCCTACACCGTCATGCTGGGGGGGGAAGTTTGTATAACCGGGAATACGGATGGCGGTGTTCGGGTAATTGTGTCGTTACCTGAACTGCAACTGACCGGTGAATTGGATGGACTCGATGGTTTTTTATTGGATTCAGATACCAGTTTTTAATGAATTTGACTAGACCAAATCATCATTTTCTATTTCCATCGAATCTTTTCGTCAGTAAAAATGAAGAATGGATAACCACGGTTCTTGGATCGTGTGTATCGGTCTGCTTATATGACAGTACAAGCAAAATCGGGGGAATTAATCATTTTATGCTTCCTTACTGGAATGGCGATGGTTTGGAGTCACCACGGTTTGGCAATGTTGCTATTGTTCAATTATTTCAGAAAATGATAGATTTAGGTGCAAAAAAAAGTGATATTGTATGTAAAATTTTTGGTGGGGCAGAAGTCCTTTCTAAAACTGATTCAATATTTAATATTGGTCAGCGAAATATTGAATTAGCATATAAAGTTGTTGCGGAACTTGGAATCCCGGTTAAAGGTTCGAGCACCGGTGGTAAATTTGGTCGTAAAATCCATTTTAACTCCGGAACCGGCGAGGTTCTGCAAAAATATCTGGCAAAAACAAATCAAACTGATACCAAATGAGAAGAAAGATTAAGGTTCTGGTGGTGGATGATTCGGTTTCGGTACAAAAATCTTTGACTCAAATATTAGGTCATGATCCTGATATTGAAGTCATTGGATGTGCAGCAAATCCATATGAGGCGGTATCTAAAATTGCGGAAAACTTACCCGATGTCATTACCCTTGATATTGAAATGCCGCGAATGGATGGATTGACTTTTCTGAGAAAATTAATGAATCAACATCCGATTTCTGTTGTCGTTATTTCGTCGATGGCCGGCGAGGCTTCCGATTTGGGAATAAAGGCTCTCCGGCTTGGGGCACTTGAGATAATTACAAAACCAAAAATGTCGGATATGGGTCATTTTGAAGAATACAGAATTCGAATTACAGATGCAGTAAAAGCAGCTGCAATGACTGGTCCGGTTCGACGACGGACCATTCGTGAAAATGAAACTAAACCGGATGCCATCCTCAAATCAGAAAAAATAACCAAAACAAGCGGTACTGCATCTGAAAATGTCATTCTCATTGGAGCATCAACCGGTGGAACAGAAGTAATTTCCTATTTGTTGAAAAATCTGAAGCCTGATTTGCCCGGAATCTTAATCGTGCAACATATGCCTGGCGAATTTACCGGAGCTTTTGCCCGGAGATTAAATTTGGAAAGTAAATTGGAAGTTAAAGAAGCCGAAAATGGTGATTTGGTTGAAACAGGAAAAGTATATATTGCAAATGGATACCAGCATCTAAAACTAGTTAAAGAAGATATGCAATTTAAATGTAAACTCGAAATGGATGCCATGGTAAACCGGCATCGCCCTTCGGTTGATGTGTTGTTTCATTCTGCCAGTCATTTCCCTGGGAAAAATATAACTGCCGTTTTGCTGACAGGCATGGGATCAGACGGAGCAAAAGGTATGCTCGAATTGTATGATGCAGGTGCAATGACCTTTGCTCAGGATGAAGAATCATCGGTTATATTTGGAATGCCTAAAGCTGCCATTAAAATAAATGCTGCAAGAAAAATATGCAATCCTGCCGAAATAATACATTGGCTAAATAATACATACCGTTAATCATGGAAGCCATCAAAAAATCTAAAATATTAATTGTTGATGATGTTCAGCTGAATCTTGATCTGATGAAGGACATCCTGTCGGGTGACGAATATTTAATTGCGACGGCAATAAATGGTAAATCGGCATTGGCAAAAGCAAAGGCCCATAAGTTTGATCTGATTCTGCTTGATGTGGTTTTACCAGATGTGAATGGATTCGAAGTATGTCAGCAACTGAAGTCAAATCAGCAAACCCATGATGTTCCAATTATTTTTTTAACAGCAAAAAGAGAAAAAGATGATATTGTTAAAGGGTTTAAACTCGGTGCAGTCGATTATATTCTGAAACCATTCAGTAGGGAGGAATTACTTGCAAGGGTTAATTTACATTTAACGCTCCGGCACACGCAGGAAGAACTGATACACTCAAAAGAACTTGCCGAAGCTGCAGCTAAAGCAAAAGCAATATTTCTGGCCAATATTTCGCATGAAATCAGAACTCCAATGAATGGAATAATCGGGATGATCGACATTCTGAAACAAACACCACTTTCAAAGGAACAAATGGAATATGTTGATATTGTTGGAATTTCAGGAGATAATCTGCTCATGATTATAAATGATGTTCTCGATTTTTCGAAAATTGAGGCAGGCCAGATTACTTTTGAACGAATTCGGTTTAATCTGCATGAAGAAATCAGTGAAGTAATTAAAATTCTTCGCTACAAAGCCGTAGAGAAAAAACTTGATCTTACGTTTGAACTGGCAGAAAATATTCCTGAATTACTGATAGGAGATCCGCTGAGGTTAAAACAGGTATTGATCAATTTATGTAATAATTCAATTAAATTTACTGCTGAAGGCTTTGTGAAAATTCAGGTAAGTTTAAAAGCGTTAAAAGATTCAACAGTTTGTTTGTATTTTGAAGTCAAAGATTCAGGAATTGGGATATCTCCTGAAAATCAAAAAAAACTTTTCAAATCTTTTGCCCAGGCCGATGCTTCAACCACCCGGAAATTCGGTGGCACGGGTTTAGGATTAGCTATTTCGAAAAATCTGGTTCAATTAATGAACGGAACAATTGGAATTACAAGTGAAGAGGGAGAAGGTGCAATTTTTCATTTTGATGGTGAATTTGGATTGTCAGGTCCAAAAATGCCAGACGATGAAAATCAGGAACTCGTTAAAACAGATGAACATGATTTTAAACTTAAAATATTATTGGCCGAAGACAATGTAATTAACCAAAAAGTTGCTATATTAAATTTGCAAAAACTTGGTCATTCGGTCATTGTTGTTTCAAATGGAGCTATGGTGGTAGAAAAATTTCATTCAGAATCACCCCATGTAATTTTTATGGATATTCAAATGCCGGTTATGGATGGAGTTGAAGCAACCGCAAAAATCAGGGAATGGGAAAAGAAAAACAGCGATGTGCCCCGTATACCAATTATTGCAATGACTGCCAATACGTTAAAGAGTGATAAAGAGTTGTTTGTGGAAGCAGGAATGGATGACTACTTATGTAAACCATTTAACTCGGGAGAATTAGTCCGGGTAATCGATAGGATTTATAAACAGTTAGAGCGTAAAAATTTATAATTATAACCCATCAATATGGAACTAAAAGAATCAATTTATTTGTGGGAAGGTAAAACGGTTTTGATCGTTGAAGATAATGAAACCAGTAACATCTATTTTGAGGCTGCCTTACGGAAAACAAATGCCAAACTGATCTGGGCTAAAAACGGATTGGATGCAGTTGATTACGTCAAAAATAATTCTGAAATCGATCTGATCCTGATGGATATTAATATGCCCAAAATGGACGGAATTGAAGCTACCCGAATTATTAAGGAAATTAATCCTGAAATAATTGTCGTTATTCAAACAGCCTTTATTCTTTCCGGAGAAGAAAGATTATGCCAGGAAGCAGGTTGCGATGAGTTTATCACCAAACCAATCCGCCTGAAGTATTTACTGGATACCATCAACCGTTATCTGGCAAATTCCAGCACTGAGTAGGCACCAAATCTTTTTTTAGAATCTGGTTCAGTTAAAGGAATAAAACCTGAACATATTTTCCCCTCTTTAAATCGAATTGGTTTAATCTTGGATTGCTCCAGTGCGAATTTTTTAAATTCCCCCGGATTACCGGTATAAAGAGTAAATATTCCGATACTTTCCTGATGAATTATTCTCTCCAGAAACATGCCCAGAATCCCCATGTTCATACGACAGTTAACCTCAATGCATGGTTGAATTTTCAGTTCCTCATGATCGTTGAAAATCAAAGCATCAACTCCTAAAAAACCTCTGTGGAATTTTGCGTAGTCCGATTTTTTTAGCGATTTTTCTATCAGAAGGGCAGTCTTTTCAATTCGTTCAGATAATGCACATATTTCCTCTTTTGGGAAGAAATGGTTCAGGTCGGGACGAATAAATGTTCCTTTGTACTGGCCATTCGAATTGGTTTCAAAAATAGAATATCCCAAATACTCGAGGTCGTCGTTTAAGATTTTAAACTGAAAAGAAAAATCCATTCGTTTGTCAAGATAAGGCTCTGCGATCAGGTATTTTTGTTGTTTAATTACTCCAGAAATCCATTGCCGGTTTGAGTTGTTTAATTCATCTTTTCGAATAATCTGAATGCCACGTCCCGAGGAACTCAGCGGGGCTTTTAAAACAATTATCCGGTGAATTTTCAGAATGTTTTCGATTTCCATTATGCCATAAACTTTTATTCCGGTTTTTTCCCTGTCAACCAGCCAGTTTGCCTGATTTTTATTCAGGATATCCAACAATAAGTTTAACGATGTTTCCCGTTCAAATAAAACTTTATGTTTTGGCTGCCACTCATAAACCGGGCTGTTTTTGAAATCATCAGAACATCTTTCCCTGAATTTTTTCAGCATGAAATGTGCTGCCGGACTCCAACCCCAGGGATACAAGGCATTTATTCCTGTTTCTGAACGGATTGCCAATTCGGAGTGCGTGCAAAATACTGGTAATTCAAATCCTGCATCAGTCAGTGACTGTTTAAATTCATCGGATGGTGGATATTCTGTAAGCACAAAATCTGTGGGATCAGCAAAAATAAACGGAAGAATGGATAAATCCCGCTCCATGTCCTGAAGCAAAAGTGGTGGCATATAACTGAACGAACCATTCGCTACGGCCAGCTCGCAGGTTGGGTTAAATACGTAGAGGTTTGGTTTGTTCATCTAATTCAACTTTGAGAGATCAAATATATGATCCAATCTTTTGCCCCTGACGTAAATTAACAAAAAATAAACATCATTTAATTTTGATTTGTAATTTTTGAGTCTATATTTGCATCATAAAATATTTGCAGATAAAAAAGTCTTTTATTGATGAACAATCTATCTTCTGAAATAGTAACAAAGAATTTCGCATTGAACAACCTGTCCAAATTCATGGATATGTGTATGTATATGTGTTTTCGTTTGTCTTTTCAGAAGGTTGGCAGGATGTAAGTAAAGTAATTACTAGGATATGTTTAAGCCCTTCTGGATTCCGGAAGGGCTTTTTTTATGCAAAAAAATTGAATTTTAAAATGAAAGAGAAATCATACCGTAGTATTGTTAAATCAATTTCATGGCGTACGATCGGTACACTCGACACTTTCTTAATCTCGTTGCTGATCACCGGCAAACTCGATTTTGCACTGACAATTGGCGGTGTTGAAGTTTTTACCAAAATGACCTTGTATTATTTGCATGAAAGAACCTGGGACAGAATAAACTTTGGTCGCACAAGAAATACAGGAATGGATTATCAGATTTAAAATCAGGAATATGAGCAGAATATTTTTACCAATATCGATCGATATTACCGATCAAAGGATACTGATTATTGGAGGAGGACAAAGTGCCTTGAAGAAAATCAGAATTTTGCAGCGGTCAGGGGCCAAACTCGAGGTGGTTGCCAAAAAGATCATTGATGAGGTTTATGAGACCGGAGTTGCTTGTCACCTGAAAAGCTATGAAAAAGGTGATCTCAAAGGTTATTTGATGCTTTATTCATGCACCAACGACGATAATCTGGACCAGCAAATTGTTCAGGATGGAAAAGAAGCAGGGGTTCTTGTAAATATTCATGACAAGCCTGCACTCTGCCAGTTTGTTTCACCGGCTATTTATCAGGACGGAAATATCACCGTAGCTGTCGGGTCAAATGCGCAGGATGTGTTTGAATCAATCCGGATAAGAAACCTGATTCAGGAATTTTTAGAAAATCAAAAAAATCAATAATATGACAATTCAATTAAGTCCTTTAAACGAACAGCAACTGAAAGCATTATCCAGCTTATCTGCCGGTCTTTCCCGGGAACAGATTATCTGGTTGAATGGCTATTTTCAGGGACTTCTCCTAAGATCAGGGGAAAGTGCCGATGGTGGTTCTGTTATTCAACAAGTTGTAAAAAAGCAACTTAAGATACTTTACGGAACACATACCGGAAGAAGTAAAACGATTGCAGGAAACCTGGCTGAAAAACTAACAGCACGTGGAGTGGAAGTGTCTACTTTTGCCTTGGATGACTATAAATCAAGGCAATTGGCTACCGAAACAAATCTGGTATTTATAGTCAGTACGCATGGCGAAGGCGAACCACCGGCAATGGCAGAAGATTTTTATGGTTTTATTACCGGGAAACGTTCTCCGAAATTGCCCGGACTGAATTATTCCGTTGTGGCTCTGGGTGATAAAAGCTACAAATTGTTCTGTAAAACCGGGCTTGATATTGATCAGGCATTGCAACAGGCTGGTGCCAAAGCTATCCTTCCGGTTTTAACTCTGGATGTAGATTATGAAGATGAGGCCGACAAATGGATCCGGCAGTTTACCGAAGTATTTGCTGAAGTTCCTGAAACTACAGTTTCTCCGGTTACAAACTCAGAAAAAGGAACAACCAGTCAATATTCCCGCAAAAAACCTTTCAGGGCTGAAGTGTTGGATAAAGTAAAAATAACAGGCCGTGATTCGGATAAAGAAGTTTATCATGTTGAAATTTCACTGGAAGGTTCCGGAATAACTTATGAACCGGGCGATGCAGTTGGGATCCTGGCTAATAATCCACCAGCCTTGGTTGATGCGATTCTTCAGGAATATAAATTGGATGGATCAAAAACTGTAGCCATAAAAGATGGAGAATTCTCACTCCGGGATGCTTTAACAGACCATTTGGAAATTACTGTGCTAAATCGCGAGGTGCTACAGAAATATCTGGATAAGAGTGGAAATGCTCAGCTTCAGGAAATTATTGAGAATGATCAATTGCTCGATCAGTATCTCTACGGACATGACTTACTCGATCTTTTGGAAGAATTCCCATTTTCATTTACTGAGCAGGAGCTTGTAAATGTTTTACGGATATTGCCGGCCAGATTATATTCCATTTCGTCGAGCCAGGCTGCTG
The DNA here is from genome assembly GCA_049277435.1 of Prolixibacteraceae bacterium. GTDB lineage: Bacteria > Bacteroidota > Bacteroidia > Bacteroidales > Prolixibacteraceae > Aquipluma. Next base: position 35,815 of record JBASYJ010000066.1, on the reverse strand, counting down.
TTGGCGAAGAAGTGCATATTACCGTATCAACAGTTCGGTACACCAGTAAGGGGCGGAAACGTTCCGGAGCCTGTTCCGGTTTCCTGGCCGATCTGATCGAGATCGACTCTTCTGTTTCGATTTTTATCGAAAAGAACCCAGCGTTTAAATTACCTGAAAATGATGCTACTCCAATTATCCTGATTGGAGCCGGAACCGGAATTGCACCATACCGCGCTTTTCTTCAGGATAGGGAATCAAACAACCAAAAAGGAAAAACCTGGCTGTTTTTCGGCGAAAGACGTTTTCACTCCGATTTTCTATATCAGGTCGAATGGCAAAAACTGCTTAAAGAAGGCTATCTCGAAAAGATTGATGTTGCTTTCTCCCGTGATCAGGATGAAAAAATTTACGTGCAGGATCGCCTGATACAAAAACAAAAGGAAGTATTTGACTGGCTGAATAAAGGTGCAAACATTTATTTATGCGGAGATATGAAACAGATGGCCCGTGATGTACAGAAAGCTTTACTCCGGATCATAGAAACCGAAGGAGGCATGAGCGAAGAAAAGGCGCTTGAATACCTGAAATCATTGAAGAAATCGAAGCGTTTCCAGACAGATGTGTATTAATTGGAAACGTATTGTTAATAATTTTTAATTATCAAGATTTTTATTAAATCACTGAAAAAACAGTAAGTATAAATACGTACATTAGTGGTATTAATGCGTATTGGTTCGGATGTGGAAAAACTGAATATGATGAGCGATAACATAAATTGGAGTGAACTTTCAGAATTGGAACGGATCAAATATGAAAGTAATTATTTAAGAGGAACCTTGATCGAAAGTCTGGCTGATCCAATTACCGGATCGATTGCAGTTGCTGACACCCAAATTTCAAAATTTCATGGAATGTATCAGCAGTTCGACCGTGATCTGGAAAAAGAGCGGAAACGTCAAAAGCTGGAACCCGCCTATTCGTTCCTGATTCGTGTCCGGATTCCCGGCGGTGTTGTGACTCCGAAACAATGGATTCAGATGGATGATCTCTCAGAAAAGTATGCCAATCATACCTTGAAACTGACTACCCGACAGGCTTTTCAGCTGCACGGAGTGATCAAGACAAATCTGAAGAAAACCATCCAGGGCATGAATGAGGTACTGATGGATACCATTGCTGCCTGCGGCGATGTAAACCGCAATGTGATGAGTCACTCGAATCCGGCAGAATCGCTTTTGCATGCTGAGATTTATGAAACAGCACGTCAAATCAGCGAACATTTATTGCCGTCAACGACTGCTTATCATGAAATCTGGCTCGATCAGAAATTAATTACCGACAGCAAAAAGGATGTTGAACCTCTTTATGGCGATCGTTATCTGCCCCGAAAATTTAAAATTACCGTTGTCCTTCCACCTTATAACGATACCGATGTCTTTTCTCAGGACCTGGGTTTTATTGCCATTGTTGAAAAGGATCAGATTATCGGCTACAATGTTTCGGTTGGTGGCGGAATGGGTTCAACTTTTGGAATGCCCGAAGCTTATCCGCGACTGGCTGAGGTGATTGGTTTTTGTACTCCGGATCAGGTGTTGGATGTAGCCGAAAAAGTATTGCTGGTGCAACGCGATAACGGGAACCGTCAGAACAGAAAACGTTCCAGATTAAAATTTACGATTGATGATCGGGGAATCGACTGGTTTAAATCGGAGTTGCACAAGTATCTCGGATACGAACTTCAGGAACAGAAACCATTCCTTTTTACCCGCAATGGCGACCGCTATGGATGGAAGAAAGGAACCGATTCGAAATGGAGCCTGAATCTTTTCATTGAAGGTGGCCGCGTGGTTGATAAAGATGGATTGAACATGAAATCGGCTCTTCGCGAAATTGCCGGAAATATTGAAGGGCAGTTTATCCTGACCGGAAATCAGAACCTGATTATTGCCAATGTTTCTTCAGCAGATAAAAATAAAGTCGTTGAAAGCCTGAAAAATCATGGTGTGCTTCCGGGTGAATTATCCGGAATACGGCAAAATTCAATTGCCTGTGTTGCCTTGAATACCTGCGGTTTAGCATTCGCTGAAGCCGAACGGTATTTGCCATCACTGGTCACCAAGATTGAATCCATACTGACCCAACACGGATTGTATCAGGAAGAAATCGTTATCCGGATGACTGGTTGCCCGAATGGCTGCGGCCGGCCTTACCTGGCTGAAATTGGTTTTATCGGCAAATCCGAAGGTCATTATAACCTCTATTTGGGCGGAAATTTTATTGGTTCCCGTCTCAATACCCTTTACAAAGAAACACTTACTGAAGATGAAATTCTGGAAGAATTGACACCCCTCATTGCTGACTATGCGAAGAATCGCACTGATGGCGAGAAATTTGGTGATTTCGTGATCCGGAAAGAGTACGTTCAGGAAACTTTAAAAGGAATGGATTTCAGGCATTAAAATCTGGTTTTAACTGATTACCGGAATTTGAAGCTTTAAAATTGAATATTGTAATAAACGAATGTATTAACGCATTAAAACGTATACCATGAAAACTCCAGTTTTTTTTATTGGCGAAAAATTGTCGAAAGTTACCCGGCAATGGCTTCAAAAACAACAAGTTCAATACATCGAACAACCCTTGTTCCGGATTGAGTATAAAAAACCAAACCTGAATTTTTTCGATACCATGACCAATCGCCCCAAACAATGGGTGGTGACCAGCGTTTATGCCGCTCACTGGTTGCTTCGGTTTCATAAATTAATTGGCTTAACGCCGAACGATCATTTGTATTGCTGGTCGGATAAACAGGCTGAAATTCTGAAGAAAATTAACCTTCCGGTATTTACAACTTCCTATTCGAACACGAAAGAACTGGCCGATAACATTATATCGCAAAACCACGGCGAATCAATTATTTTGTTGCTTGGCGATGCGCTACACAACGAAATGACAGCTGCTTTTACGGGTCATTCTGTTTCGTATTCCGAGGTTGGGGTCTATAAAAATACGCCGATAGAAAAAATTGTGAGCGGAATTTTTGATGCCTACCTGTTCTTCAGTCCGTATGGTATTGATAATTTTAAAGCCTCCGGAAATATACCGAATCCGTCGTCGCCAATTCTGGTTAACGAGAACTCCACGGCTCGGGAGGCATGGCGTGTTTTTACCAATAAAGTGTATCTTTCGCCTGAACAGGAAGAATTATCATTTGTTCAGTATTCAATTGCGCGTTGGGAAAAGGAAAACAATCAAAAAGTTTGAATGAAGAAGAATCGAATTTCAATTTTAGGTTGCGGTTGGCTGGGATTGCCGCTTGCAAAACATTTTCTGGAATCGGGTTATGAAGTCAATGGCTCGGTAACCACGGCAGAAAAGTTTGGAATTTTACGCGAAGCAGGAATTTCACCCTTTAAGGTGGTCATCAGCGAATCGGATTCGAAAATTGACAATCCTGAATTTTTGGATTGTGAGGTGATGGTTGTTTCCATTCCGCCACGAAGAATTGCAGGGATCGAGCATATCTTTCCGGCTCAGGTTTCACAATTAATTCAACTTATCCTGAAGGCAGAAATCCGAAAGGTCATCTTTATTTCCTCCACTTCGGTTTATCCCGATCAGCTTCAGATTGCCAGAGAATCGGAAGTATTAAATCCTGAAAAGGAAAGCGGAAAAGGTCTGGTGGTCGCTGAAGAATTGTTGCGGAATCAAACTGCATTTCAAACGACAATTATCCGTTTTGGCGGCTTAATCGGTGCTGACCGGAATCCTGCACGGTTTCTGCTAAAATCGACCCGAACCATTCCGAATGCTCCGGTTAACCTGATTCATCAGGACGATTGCATTCGCATCATTTCTGAAATTGTGCGGCTTGAAATCTGGGGCGAAACTTTAAATGCGTGCTGTCCGGAACATCCGTTCAAAAAGGAGTTCTACGGAAAAGCTGCTCAGATTTCAGGATTACCAGAGCCAGAAATTGGAGAAGTTTCCGGAGCGTATAAAATTGTCGACAGCAGCAAGCTGATTCGCCTGTTGAGTTACAACTTTAAATATCCAAACCCAATGGATTATCTTGAAAATTTAAATTTGAGAAATTAGCCCAAAAAGTTCTAATTCAGCACTTCAATCCTTCAATAATTCAATCCTTCAAATATATGTCATCCCTCATTTCCATTGTTGGTGCCGGTCCTGGCGATCCTGATTTACTTACGGTGAAAGCACTGAAACGAATTCAGGAAGCAGATTATTTATTGCATGACGCTTTGGTAAGTGAGGAGATTTTAAATTTGGCCCGGCCTGAAGCTGAACGAATTTATGTGGGAAAGCTTTACATGGATGGACAGGACCAAACCGAACGGCAGGATGGCATTAATCAGCTGATCATCGATTTTTCCGCAAAAGGAAAAAAGCTGGTGCGTCTGAAATCGGGCGATCCGATGATTTTTGGGCGTGGTGCCGAAGAAATTCGTTTCTGTATCGAAAATCAATTGAAATACGAGGTGATTCCCGGGGTGACTTCAGCTCTTGGAGCAGCCTCCCTGTATGGAATTCCACTGACTGAACGCGGGAAAAACAGCATGGTTTTATTTGGCACCGGTCATTACCAGGAAGGCGATTTTCTGGATCTTGAAACTTTTGTTTCAGTTCTGAAATCGGGTTCACCCATCATCTTTTTTATGGGCCTGAACAAACTTGTTCATTTATCTAAACGACTTCTTGAAAGAGAGATCGCTCCGGAAACCAGTATTCAGATCCTGAGTAAAGTGTCGCAGCCCGAAGCCAGTGCCCTGGAAGGCAACCTGGGAAATATTTCGGATATACTCGAGAACGAAAAGCCACCAATGCCAGCATTGGTCATAATTGGCCGGAATGTAGAGCGGTTGAGAGGGTAGGGCAAGCGCAAAAAAAGAGCAATAACCTTTCGATTATTGCTCCCTTTAAAGAATTAAAATTAAGCCACTTCCAGACTTTTCTTTGTTTTGCGATACAGATAAGTGTTGAAGATATTTCGTTTTGCGAAACGCATTTGTTTGTCCGAATTCAGGAATTTGGTAAATACTGTTTTTGGAACTCCAAAATATTCGTAAGTCGATCCGTCCAGAAAGGTAACTTCAAACAAAAGTCCTTTGTGCCTGAAATCTGCAATATTCGATTCTGAGATGGTATTCGAGTATTCTTCGATATTCGCATCTTTTGTTTCAGGCGCAATACTTACCAGAAAGTGATAGGCATCAATGATTTGCCTGCTTTTTAATTCAGCTTCGGCAGCCATTTCGTCACCATCCTGAAATTTATCCGGATGCCATTCTTTTACCAGATTCCGGTAGGTGGTTTTTAATTGTTTCAAATCGGTATTTGCTTCCACATTAAACAATTTTCGGTATTCATTAATCCGTTTCATAGTTGTCCCTTTTCTTAATTTGCCGGTTTGATCCTTTTTATTCCGGTTCTCAAAATGAGCCGCAAAAGTACAACTTTTGAAATACTGAATGCTACCTGTATGTTAATTTATTGACGGATTAAGATTTAGCTGTTCAAATCGGTTTTCGGGAAATATATTTTGAATCTTTTAATTATCAATAATTCTATTCAGCTGAAGGTTAATCTGCGCTTTGGCCCGATTGAAAATCTGTTTGGTTTTCCGTATGATTTTCTTCTGAATACTTAATTCTTCAGTCTCAATGAATTGGTTAAGAATTTTTGAAAATTCCGGTGTTCGTAAATACCCGTATGATTTATGCGGATTCCGGATTCCATTTATTTCGTAATTATTCTCGACTAAAAAATCGACTGGTTTTATTCCTGAAGTGTTCTCCGAAAAGTCGTCGCCAAGTTGATAATTAAAGGCGACCTTGTCAAGAATATCCGAAAAATTAAACCAGTTTTTGGTGACCGATTCCGGAGTAACCATATGGTTCATGCCATTCAATGTGCGTTTTTGTTCCGCAGCAATTTTACTGATCACGACTGGCAAACCAAGCGGGGAACCCATTGTTACAAATGTTTTTACAGGAATATGCGGAACCATAAAACTGAGTACATCGAATGCAATAATAGTTCCCATCGAATGGCTGACCAGCATGATGTCATCATCTTTGTATTTTTCCAGAACTGTAATTAACCGGTCCTTTATCAGGTCTTTTGCCTTGCAGATGTGTTGGTTTTCAATGGAGCAGTTTACGGTATAATATACTTCCAGATCGTGAAAGTACTTCTTTATAATAGCATCTGTGATGTAGGTATAATTCAGGCTATAATCTTCGTTCAGAAAAATTTGGTTGAGCTGTTTTCCCAGATAATCGACGATTTTTTTTCGGGTGTCATGATTTTCAGAAACAAAGGAAGGGGATGATTTTATGTATTTCTCCTTCAAATAATAATCGTCGTTTTGACCTTTTTTTGCCAGACGTAATGGTTTATCATGGAGAATGTCAGCCCAGTATACCAGTTCGAATTTTGGAAGTGTGGTTTTGAATTGATTGTTTTTTAATCCTTCAATCATAGACAATTTCCACCAGTATTCCAGTAGTCTTTTTGGCGGTTTGTTTCCCAGTCCATGAATTCCAATGATCACATTTGCCATTCCTGTTCAGAAAATATAGTTGTTAATCAGAATTTTCAATTTGATTTAATAACCAGCGGGCACGGTCGGTTGTAATGCCATCAATTCCTAAGTTAATCAGCTTTTTTGCCTGTTCCGGATTGTTAACCGTCCAGCAATATATAAGAAAACCAGCCTTCCTGAAAGTGTCGATGAATTTCAAGGTCAGAAGTTTACCTGCCCAAACATCAATGCCGTCAAGATTTAAATTCGAAATCTTCCTGATGATTCTTTTTTTCCTGATCAAAAGCAGCCACCAGGGCCAGAAATAATCCAGATCGAGCAACCAAAGCATTTTGTATTGCGGCATCAATTGCTTTGCTTTCCCCAGGGTGTTGATGTTGAATGCAATAATCTCAATTTGAGAAGTCCGCAAATTTGATTGTTCCAGATCCTGTTTCAGTTTGTAAAGCAGGCTTTCGTCACTTTTGATTTCGATGATTAATTTACCTTGTTCAGGAACTGTTTTCAATACTTCAGCAAGAGTTGGAATACGTTCATTTGCCCATTTCCTGTCCTTGAACAATCCAAAATCGAGTTGTTTTAATTCCAGAAGTTTTGATTCTTTGATTTTTAATTTTTTACCTGAAATCCGAAGGGTATCGTTATCGTGAATGACCACAATTTCACCATCACGTGTAAACTGAACATCGATTTCAACCGCTTTTACATTTCTTTGCCATGCCAGATTTATTGAAGCAAGTGTATTTTCAGGAGCATCAAAAGATTCTCCGCGATGTGCAATGATAAATTCATCTGGTGTGCTCATTTTGAATTATAATTCAGGCAACTGGTTGGTGAATATGGTTGCTGTAAGATACAAATTCATCAGTAGCTATCAAACATCACCAAACCATACTCCAGCAATATCAGTTCCTGAAATTTCCTGGGTTTATAGGTTGGAAACTCGATTTTAATTGCTGTTTTTTCGAAGCTTGCTTTTCCTGATTCCATAAGTGAAATAAATCACGAATCCCAGAGCCATCCACACAATTAATCTGGCCCAGGTTTCCCAGGGGAGCGAAAGCATTTGAGCGACACAAATACCGGCACCCAAAAGCGGAATAAGCGGAACCCATGGTGTTTTAAACGCACGTGGAATATCCGGTTTTTTTACTCTCAGGATGATAATCCCGATACAAACAATTGCAAATGCGAGCAGGGTTCCAATTGAAACCAGCTCGCCAAGTATATTTATCGGAAGGATTCCGGCTAGAACGAAAGCAACAGAACCTGTAATTAAGGTGCTGGCGTATGGTGTTTTAAAGCGTGGATGAACTTTTGCGAAGATTGGAGGCAGTAATCCATCTTTTGCCATAGAGTAAAATATCCGGGGCTGCCCCATGAGTAGAACAAGGATCACAGAACTTAGTCCGGCAATCGCCGCGATTTTAATGATCGGACGCAACCAGAAAAGTCCTTGTCCCATGGCATCAACTCCAACGGCAATCGGATCGGCAACATTCAAAAAAGTATAGCTTACAATTCCGGTTAGAACGATGGCTACCAGAATATACAGTAATGTTGAAATACCCAGCGATCCAAGGATTCCGATTGGCATATCGCGCTGAGGATTTTTTGCCTCCTGAGCTGCCGTTGAAACAGCATCAAAACCAATGTAAGCAAAGAAAATTACGGCAGCACCCCGAAATATTCCACTCCAGCCGTAATGGCCCCAAACACCCGTGTTTTTTGGAATGAACGGATGCCAGTTGGCTTTATTTACAAACATGAACCCGATTCCAATGAAGAGCAGAATTACAAATACCTTGATGATGACCATGATGTTGTTAAACCTGGCTGATTCACGGATTCCAATCAGGAGCAAGCCGGTTATCAAGGCAATGATCAGCATGGCCGGAAAATTAAAATAAGCTGAAATATGAGGAAGTGTTTCGATGGCAATTCCTGATTCGGAAAGGCTTTTGGCCAGTTCCGGAGTGACAGACTTCCATCCCGCTCCCGGAATGTCGACCAATATTGAGCCCCAGGCAGCAGTGAATTTCGCCGGTATGATGATGCCAAAATCCTTCAGGAAACTGACAACATAACCGCCCCAGCCAACAGCTACAGTTGATGCTGCAAAAAGATACTCCAATATTAGGTCCCAGCCAATAATCCAGGCTACAAATTCGCCCATGGTTGCGTAGGCGTATGTGTAGGCACTTCCGGAGATTGGTATCATTGACGCAAATTCGGCATAGCACAATCCTGCAAATAAGCAGGCAAAACCTGAGATCAGGAATGAAATGACAATTCCAGGACCGGCATATTGTGCTGCAGCTTGTCCGGTAAGGACAAAAATACCTGCACCGATCACAGCTCCAATGCCTAAAGTAGTAAGGTTTAAAGCTGATAGCGTTTTGCGTAAGTCCTTATCCGATTTTGCTTCAGAAATTAATAGAGATATAGGTTTGGTTATAAATAATTTTGACATATAGGCTGTTTTTGAATAGTCAAAAATAGCTTTTTTGTTGAATAATTATGCCTGTTGGGGCAATTGCTCTTTCCTGATTGGGGGTAATTGCAATAAAATTAATTTTATCCGGAAATAAACTGTGGCTTGAAGATTTTCAATTGGATTGATGCCGGAATATTGATTGGATTATGCCGAATTGGTTTTCTTCCTGAAATACAAAGCTTTAATTGCAGTATAAAAAAATGGAATGAGTGTCACAATGATCAGGCCCAGAAAAATGATTTCGAAATTGTTTTTTATCCATTCAAATTCGCCCAGAAAATATCCGGTTAAGGTGAAAAATGGAACCCAAATTAAAGAACCGATGATGGTGTATCTTCCGAATATTGGGAAATCGAAATTAACGGTACCAGCCAGAAACGGAATATATGTTCGGATTACAGGGAAAAAACGTCCGATGATAATCGATTTTTTACCGTGTTTCTGGTAGAATTTTCTGGTTTGAATGATCGATGGCACTAAATATTTTTTAACCAGTTTTCTGGGACTTCGTTCAATCCTGCGACCAATAAGTTTTCCGATTCGGTAGTTAAAATGGTTTCCAAGAATAGCCGCAAGAATAAGAATGATTATGAGTGGAACTATCCTGAGATTTGAAGATGCAGCAATAACCCCGGCAGAAAAAAGCAATCCGTCACCCGGAAGAAAAGGAAAAACAATTAATCCGGTTTCCAGAAAAATAATCAGAAACAACACGAAATAGGCTTCATATATGTTTTGAGAAACCACGGCGTAAATAGCTTCATTGGTGTGAAAAAGTATTTCGAAAATTTCGTGCATCATGGCTTTAAAAATTGTTTTCGTAGATTTCCCCAATCAGGAAAATGTGAAAAGTGCAATTTACAGCAATTCATTTTTCTGCAAATTACACTTTCTAAACAATCGAAACCAATAATTTATTGGTCCGGGGAGGAATTATTTTTTTGTTTATTTTTCGTATTCTGGAATTCTAAAACCTATCAACCAGCAAAGCACAAACTTTGGCCAGAAATTCACTGTCTTCAGCTTTAAATGGGGCGGGGGAGTGGCTGTCGATATCCAATTCGGCCATAAATTTCCCATCCTTCATAACCGGAACTACAATTTCAGACTGTACATCCAGACCGCATGAAATGTAATTTTCAACCTGGGTGACATCCTGAACCACAATGGTCTGCCCGCTTTCGGCAACCTGTCCGCAAATTCCTTTTCCGATAGCAATATGGGTGTGTTCGGTTGGCTTGCCGACATAAGGTCCAAGAACCAGCTCGTTTTTATCCTGATCAAGAATATAAAATCCTACCCAATCGTAATGATAAACTTCCTGTTTCAGGATTCCACAAATCCGGAAAAGCAGATCGTCCTGTTTCAGTGTCACCAAATCCTGTATTTTCTGATAGATTTCAGAAAAATTTGTTGTATTCATTTCCATGTTTCTTTCCTGAATTATTTAATCACGATCTGATGTTCGTGCGTTATTTTTTCACAGTACTTGCATTTCAGATCCAGCGGATTTTTCGAAATAACCTTAAAGTTTGTCGTAATTGTTTCGTTGTTTGTGATACATTTCGGATTAAAACATTTTACAATTCCAATCACTTTATCCGGAACTTCGACCACGCGTTTTTCCACAACTTCATAATCGCGGATGATGTTCAGTTTTGCATTGCGGGCGATCAGTGATATTTTGTTGATTTCGTCGTCTTCGAAAAAAACATCGGAAACTTTGATAATGGCTTTGCTGCCTAGTTTTTCGCTTTCAAAATTTGCTCCAAACGTGATTTGCGATTTTACATTGTGAAGTCCCAGTATCGAAATTACCTTAAAAAGGTTTTCAGAAGGAATATGATCGATTACGGTGCCGTTGTTAATCGCACTAACTTTCAGTTTTTGTTTCTTTTTAAAACTATCGCTCATGACTTATATTATTTGAGGTTGAGGATGTGTGAAATAATTGCCTGACGGGTAAAAACACCATTTCGGGCCTGTTCGAAGTAGTAGGCTTTTTCATTGTTGTCTACATCGGTGTGAATTTCGTTGATTCGTGGCAGCGGATGTAAAATGCGCATATTGGGCTTGGTGTTTTTCAACATCCGGTTCCGCAGGATATATACATTTTTTACTTTTTCGTATTCAATTGGATCCATGAACCGTTCTTTTTGCACCCGGGTCATGTAAATGATGTCGGCATGGTTGATGTTTTCGTTGATTTCAGTGTGTTCGAAATAACGAATTCCTTTTTCTTTCAGGAATAATTTATATTCTTCGGGCATAGCCAGCTCTTCCGGAGCAATGAAATTGAAAATCGGATTTTCAAATTCGGAAAGAGCCATCAGGAGCGAGTGTACTGTTCTTCCGTATTTCAAATCACCAATCAGAAAAATATTGATGTTGTCGAGTGTTCCCTGGGTTTTTTTGATCGAATACAAATCGAGCAGGGTTTGAGTCGGGTGCTGATTGGCGCCATCGCCGGCATTGATGACCGGAACCGCTGATACTTCAGCCGCATATCGGGCACTTCCCTCAAACGGGTGCCGCATGACGATCAGATCGGCATAGTTGCTTACCATCCGTGTGGTGTCGTGTAAGGTTTCACCTTTCGTGACACTTGACGAACCGGCATCCGAAAAACCGATGATCCGGCCGCCCAGCCGGTTAATTGCAGTTTCGAAACTTAGCCTGGTACGTGTCGATGGCTCAAAAAACAAAGAAGCGACTACTTTTCCATCAAGCAGCCTCTGGTTTGGATTTGCTTCAAAATCGGCTGCGAGTTCAAGGATTCGCAGATAATCTTCTTTCGAATAATCGGTGATTGAAATTAAATCTTTCTTCTTCATTTTAATTGATTATTTGGTTTTGATGGTGGAACAAAAAAAAACCAACAGAATTGATATTCTGATGGTTTATGAAATATACCGGGACTTCCGGTAGAATAAATTGAGTCAAATTTTCTATCTGATGGAAACAAAACAGGGAATTTGGGAAAAATCTTTCCCGGTGAAGTATTTCACCCGGAAAGCGGGAATATTGTTTCATCAAGTGTTCCATCAAAGTTCAAAAGTAGGCTGTTTTTCGATTTTATTTTCTGATTCCTGTCAGTATTTATTAAAAGGTTATTAACACACGATTTTAATCCAGACAAGTCAGTTCCAATCCTTCGATTTTTCCGAATTCTTCTGTAATTCTTTCTAAATCACTTAATCTTACCGAAGTAATTATCATACAGTTTAAATCAAATTGAGGATCGGTCTGTGGAAGTTTTTCGTCCTTGAAAAGTTTCATTACTTCGTTCATTACTCCATAACCATATTTTACCAGAAGTTTTTGCTCAACCAGTTTCTCAACGATTTCAGCATTTTGAATTACATTTAGTGCCGCATTGCGGTAAGCATTGATTAATCCGCTGACTCCGAGTAAAGTGCCACCAAAATAACGGACAACTACAATCAGGATGTTGGTCAGGTCGAAACTCTGAATCTGACCCAAAATTGGCTTTCCGGCAGTAGAAGAGGGTTCGCCATCGTCGTTTGCCCTGAAATGTAACTTTTCGTGACCCAGACGCCAGGCATAACAATGATGTCGTGCCGAATAATGTTCCTTTTTGATCGCCTGAATAATTTCCTTGATTTCGTCTTCGGAAGTTACCGGATAGGCATAGGCAATAAACTTGCTTCCTTTATCCTTAAAAAGGCCTTCTGACGCGGCAGCTATGGTTTTAAACGTATCGTCCATCAGGATTTCATTAATATCATTATGGCAATAAATGCCAGGATTATCCCTGTTAAATTTATTTTCGAAATCTTTTCCCTGAAAATCAGATATCCAATCAGGATCGAAAATAGCACAATGCAACTGTTATTCAGACCAAAAACAATCGAACTGTCGAGTTTACTGTTGTTGAGAGCCAGAATAAGGAAATATAGCGACCCAAAATTAGCTATTCCTAACACGGAACCTCCAATTAATTCAGGAATAGTAATGGTATTTGAAATGGATTTTGGACGAAAAATAATGAATATCAGGCCGATTAATAAAGCAAATAGAAAAACCATTGCTGCAAAAAGCAAACTCATGCTGTTGGTTACAAAATGTGTTTGTGCATATTTTAATACTGAATCGGTGGTTCCGGAGCCAAGAAAAATGAGGATCGGGAGCAGGACCAGCACCAGATTCTTTTTTTTATCCAATGGTTTGTAGCTCGAAAGTAATACCGCTGAGGTTGCTAAAATCAATCCAGTTGTTTTTAAAAAACTGTTCTTTTCTGAAAAATAGAGCATCGAAAATAATATCGGGATCACCATCGACATTTTTCCGGCGATAGTGGTAACTGTTATTCCTGATTTCCGGATTGAATAACCAATCAGGAAAAACATAACGATGAATGAAAAGCCGATGATGAAAGCAAAAGGCAACCAGCCTGAAGTTAGCAGATGCGAAATGGAAATGGAATATCGGTTAAAGCTGAAACCTAAAATGGCTGCAACAAGATAATTTACAGTAATCAGTTTTATCAGGTTGGTTTTGAAACGTTCAGTGACTTTAAATGTGACGAAAATGACTGAAGATGAAAGGATACTTAAAAGTAGATAAATCATTTTGTTTTGATATTATCTGTAAAAAAAAGCAGATCGGATTGATCTGCTTGATATTCTTATAATTTTAATTTCTTCTCAATTTCCTCGACACAAAGCTTAAATGCTTTATCGGTTTCTTTCAGGTTGTTTACCGTTTTACAGGCATGCAAAACTGTGGCGTGATCTTTATTTCCGATTTGAGAACCAATCGAAGCCAGTGATGATTTGGTCATGCTCTTTGAAAAGAACATGGCCAGTTGACGGGCCTGAACCACTTCACGTTTGCGGGTTTTTGCCTGAAGTGAATCAACCGGCATATTAAAGTAATCGCAAACCACTTTTGAAATGTAATCGATGGATAATTCTCGTTTCGAATTTTTAACCAGCTTGTTAATCATCTCGCTGGCCAGTTCGATGGTAATTTCTTTCCGGTTCAGAGTCGATTGGGCAAGCAATGAAACCAGTGCACCTTCGAGTTCACGAATGTTATTGGTGATGTGCGAGGCAATGTATTCCAAAACTTCTTCCGAAATTTCAAGACCGTCCTTGTAAATTTTGCGTCTCAAAATGTCCATGCGGGTTTCGAAACTTGGCTGTTGTAAATCAGCTGTTAAACCCCATTTGAATCTTGAAAGAAGACGCTGTTCCAACCCTTTTAACTCGATTGGTGGTTTGTCAGAGGTCAGAATCAATTGTTTTCCGCTCTGGTGCAAGTGGTTGAAAATATGGAAAAAAGTTTCCTGGGTCTTTTCTTTTCCTGCAAATTCCTGAACATCATCCAGAATCAAAACATCAATCATCTGGTAGAAATTCAGAAAATCGTTTCGGTTGTTATTTCGTGTCGCTTCGGTGAATTGTGTCTGAAATTTATTGGCATTGACATATAAAACAACTTTGTCGGGGTGTTTTTCTTTTACTTCAATACCAATGGCGTGCGCCAAATGTGTTTTTCCCAATCCTGAGTTGCCATAAATCATTAACGGATTAAACGCTGTTCCTCCCGGGTTTTGTGATACAGCATATCCTGCGCTGCGGGCCAGACGGTTACATTCTCCTTCAACAAAATTATCGAAAGTATTGTCAAGTCTTAATTGTGGATCAATCTGTATTTTTTGAATTCCGGGAATAATAAACGGATTCTTGATCGATGGCTTTCCTTCGCTTTTCATCGGAATGCTCATCGGTTTATTCTGAATTTTACTGTTGTTATTTGTCGGATATTTGATCGTGTACGGTTGTGAATTACTTTGATTGTTACCCATAACCACCACGTATTCCAATTTTGCACTATTCCCTAGTTCTTTCCGGAGAGTTTTTCGGAGTAAGTCGATGTATTGTTCTTCAAGATATTCGTAGAAAAACGGACTTGGAACCTGAATGGTTAGAACTTCATCGTCCAGATTCACCGGAAGAATTGGCTCAAACCATGTTTTAAAACTAATGCTTGGAACATTGTCACGAATAATTGACAGACAACGATCCCAAACCAAACGATGATCATTAATCATTTTGGAGCAGGATATTAAAAAATTTGACAAAAGTGTTTTCCTTATTATTTTTCCCTGAAAACAAATTTTGTAAAAAAAAATGGTTTAAAAAAATGGTTTTTTGCTTGATTAAGTCTAAAAATAGATAAGTGCTATAAGACTCAGGCATTTAAAAAGAAAAAATAATTTAATATTTTTTTAATGTGCTTAAAAAGTTGATAATCAATATGATATAAATCAATAATCGTTAAAAGCCTGCTATTAAAGGCCTGTGGAATATTTATCAATAAATTATATTAGTGATAAACAGAGGTTTGCTTAGTTTTTAATCGCTTTTTCCAACTTTATCTTTCGTCCATTCTTAAATGCAACTATGCTGGCATCCGGAAAATTGGTTCTGGCGGTTTCAAGAAGTTGATTTATTTTTTCAAAATTGCTGGTATTCCCAGCCAGGTAATTGTAGGTTTCACTCATTTTTATTTCTTCGATTGTCCCTAAACCTTTAAAAAATGTCGATTCAATGGATAATCTTGCCGGGCTGGAAATCAGGTGAATTTTATAAATGATCTGATTTTTTTCGATAATTGTTGCCGGTTTGGATGTAATGTAAACGTCTTTTCCAACGTTGAAGGCAGAAAAATGAACGTATCTTTTCGGATTGTTCCGGATATCTTTCAGTAATAAATCCAGACTTCCGGCTAAACTGTTGATGTTTTGATACAAAACCGGATCGTTAATTAATAATCCCGCTGTACTTTCTGTAGTATTTAGTTTTTGTATGATTTTGTTCAGTCCGGCTACCGAGTTACTTATTTCGTCGAAAACCGGGCTAATATTGAGTTGTGCCAGTGAATCAGAAAGTGATGATAAGTTATGGATCAGGTTGGAAATCTGCCCTGAATTTCGTTCAAGGTTCCCGGAAATACTATCGACATTACTGATAATTGAATTTAGTTTTCCGTTCGTGATAATCTTGTTTAATTCTGAAGAAGCGGATTCAATATTTGCAACTGTCCGGTTAATATTCTCGAAACTTTCTGACAGATTTTGTCGGGTCTTTTGATTAAATACATAGGTCACAACGGTCATTGCCGAATCAAGTGAGGCAATTAATTCTTCAGCTTTTTTCTTTAAAGGCAAAACCTGCATGCTGACCTGTTCTTTTAAATCTCCTTCAATGGTTCCTGGAATTGTATCATACGGATTATAATATTCTCCGGAATGGGATATTTCAAGTTTGATTGATTTTGTTCCCATTATATCACTGGAAACAATTCTGGCATTCGAACCTTTGCTTATTTTAAAACTTTCATCCAGCGACAAGGATACAAACAAACGTCCGGAATAATCGCTCATAAATTCGATGTTGGTGACCTGGCCAACCTGGTATCCATTAATGTTGACCGAACTTGATTTGAGCAGTCCATCAATTTTATCGTAAACTACATAGTATGTCGAACTTTTTTTCAGCAAATCTATTCCTTTGAGATAATTAATTCCCCAAACAAGAATGGCTAAACTGGCTAATATTAAAAAGCCCAACTTCGTGTATTTCGAAATTCTGATCATGTTTCTGATTGTTTTTGTTTTCTATACAAAGCTAAATAGCAATCATCAGGAAAACAAATTGATTTCTTCTGTTCAGGAAGTATTTGAGTAACTGGTTAATTATTTATAATCGTTCGTTTTCCATCGACGAAAGATACGATAAATGCCTGTGGAAACTTCGCTTTTATTTGAGTCCATAGCGGGGTGATTTTTTCAAGAGAGCTTTCTTTGCCAACAAAGAACCGGTAATATTTGTCGCTTTTTTCTCTCCGAACGTCTTTTAATCCTTTAAAATTTGCGGCAGTTGGCTCAACTGAGGTGGTACTTGCAGCGATCTGAACACTAAAATACATGTCGTTGGAATTTATCTCCGCTTGAAGTGCTTCAGCTTGTTTTTGAGGCACTGGTTTCGTTTCAGGTTTTTGAATTGCAGCTTTTTCAGATGGCTTTGTTTCAGTGGTTTTATCTTCCGGCTTTTTATCCGGAACGCTGGCTATAAGGATTTCTTCTTTTACCGGAGTAATTTCCTGTTTTACCGAAGAGTCAGGTTTTTGAGTTTCAGGCTGCTTTTTTGTTTCAGGTACATTTGTTTTAGCTAATTCAGTTGGTTTTGAACCTGAACTTCTGGTTTTGAATTTCCGGAAAGCATCAAAAATCGATCTGGCCATATTGATTTGGCCGTCTTCACTACTCAGGTAGTTTGCTTCAGCCTGGTTGCTTAAAAACCCTGTTTCAATCAGAACACTTGGCATCGACGATTGACGTAAAACCAGGAATCCTGCCTGTTTGACGCCCCGGTTTGAACTGGCAAGCTTTGCCTTAAATTGTTGCTGAATATCATCGGCAAACGATAAGCTCTGATCCATGTAAACATCCTGAACCATTTCGAACATGATGTATGATTCCGGTGAGTTTGGATCAAAACCCTCATAAGTTTTTGAATAATCATCTTCAAGAAGGATTACCGAGTTTTCCTTTTTTGCCACTTCCAGGTTGTCGTTGGAACGATGTAATCCAAGTACAAAAGTTTCAGTACCCCGGGTTGAAGGAGTTCCGCAGAAATTGGCGTGAATGGAAATAAATAAGGTCGCTTTATTTTTATTGGCAATTCTCGAACGGTCAATCAAAGGAACAAACACATCCGTATTTCGGGTAAAAATTACTTTAACATCAGGATAATTCTCGTTAATGTATTTTCCCAGTTTTAAACCGATCCCAAGTACAACATCTTTTTCGTGGATGCCTTTGTTCACAGCTCCGGGATCTTTACCTCCATGACCCGGATCGATAACCACAATCATTTGATTCCCGCTTTTGGTATTTTCCGGATTTGCAAACGTTCCGAAAGCGATTATTAAACTTAATACAAGCAGTAAAATTCTTCCTGAATAATTAGACTTTATCATAGTTGGATTAAATTTCAGCACAAAAATAGAATATTTAAAATTATTTTGCATCTCTTCACGTTTAGGTATAGGCCTTATTTATATTTTTGCAATCCGAACAGGATGCACGAGCTTATCTTATAAACTGTGGTTTTGATAAAAAATCTTCTTACAAATATATTACTTTTAGTTGCCCTCAGTTCTTTTGGTCAACAAATGGTTACCGATTCGATAACCGGATTACATATTATGAACGATTCAACAGCCGTTCAAAGTGTGGGATTAGCAAAGGATTCTGTGGCCAAACCTATTCTCGAAGCAATTATTACTTATACTGCGGAAGATTCGACGATCGCAGATTTTGAAAATCAGAAGGTTTTCATGTATAAAAATGGTGTAGTTAACTACCAGAACATCGAGTTGAAGGCGGATTACATCATGCTTGACTTTGCCACAAAAGAAGTTTATGCTGAAGGATTGCCTGATTCAACGGGAGTTTTGGTTGGAAATCCGGTTTTTAAAGATGGCAATGAAGAGTTTGAGTCGAAAACTCTACGGTATAATTTCGAGACACAGAAAGGAATTATTGCCGATGTGAAAACCTCCCAGGGGGATGGTTTTGTGCACAGTGAATTGACAAAAAAAATCAGCAAGGACGCATTTATTCTGAAAAAAGGTAAATACACCACCTGTGATGCAGAACATCCGCATTTTTATTTGCGCATGACCCAGGCTAAAGTTATCTCGAATAAAAAGATCATCACCGGACCAGCCTATATGGTTCTCGAAGATCTTCCGATTTATTTCCTGACAATACCTTTTGGTTATTTTCCGAACTCAACAACTTATACCTCCGGAATTCTGATTCCAACCTATGGAGAAGAAAATTCGCGTGGATTTTTTCTTCGGGAAGGAGGTTATTACTGGGCAGCCAATGATAATTTCGATTTGGCCTTACGCGGTGATATATACTCGAAAGGGTCGTGGGCAACAAAGTTACACACCAATTATAAAGTCAGATACCGGTATAACGGTAGTTTCGATTTTAGTTACAACCTGAATAAATACTCCGAAGAACCGCTTCCGGATGCAAAGACTACCAAAGGATTCAGTGTAACCTGGTCGCATTCGCAGGATTCAAAAGCCAATCCGAACCGTACATTTTCGGCCAGTGTAAATTTGTCAACCAGTTCGTTCGATAAAGAGAACTCCTATGTAAATAACCGGCAATCGATCGATAGTTACCTGCAAACGCAAAAATCATCGAGTATCTCGTATTCCCAAAAATTTGAAAATACGCCTTTTAATATGTCGATGAACTTCAGGCATTCGCAAAACTCGCGGGATACCACCATTTCGCTTAGTTTGCCTGAATTAACCATTAACATGTCGAAGATCAATCCGTTCAAGCAAAAAAACCACATTGGCGGCGTCAAATGGTATGAGAAGATTAGTTTAAGTTACTCCGGAAATATAAAAAATTCGATTTCGAATGTGAAGGAAACCGAATTCTTCAAGCAGTCGCTAATTAAAGACTGGCAAAACGGATGGCGGCATTCGATACCAATTTCATTGCCTTCTTTTAACCTGCTGAAATTTATAAATCTGAGTCCGAGTTTTAACTATTCGGAGCGCTGGTATACCAACTATCTTAACAAATCATATGATCCGGAATATAACAATCCGTTAGCCAGCGGGGATCTGAAGCATGTGAAAATCGATACAGTTTATGCTTTCCGGAGAAACTACGATTATTCGTACAGTTTGAGTTCCTCAACCAAAATTTATGGAATGTACCTGATGAAAAATCCAAATTCGAGGATTAAAGCAATCAGGCACGTCATAACTCCTTCGGCAAGTTTTAGTTATACTCCCGATTTTGGGCAGCCGAAATTTCGTTTCTGGGATTCATACATCGATGGAAGCGGAAAAGAAGTGTTTTATTCACATTTTGAAAAGGGGGTATTCGGATCAACGGGTAGGGGAGAGAGTGGTGCCATTTCGTTCAGCCTGACCAACAATGTGGAAGCTAAAGTGCTTGAATTGAGTGATAGTACGAGCTCGAAAGACGAAAAACCGAAATTTAAGAAAGTTAAAATCATTGATAATCTTGGTTTTAATGCTTCCTACAACATGATTGCCGATTCGATGAAATTAACGCCGATCAATGTTTCTGCCCGTACCACAATTAAAGGAGTAAGTGTAAACATGGGGGCGAACCTGAATCCATATATGGTCGATGAAAACGGAAGTCTGTACGATGAATATGTTTGGAACCACTTGAAGGGATTGAATAAACTCGGCCGTTTAACAAATGCCAATATGTCGTTCGGGATGAATTTTGAATCGAAAAAGAACAAAAAGGAAGAGGAAGCCAATAAAAAGAAACAGGAGTCGGAAGATGATTTTGCTGAACCTGCCGATGAAATTCCATATTATAACTTTAATATTCCCTGGACTTTCAGGTTCGATTATTCGTTTTACTACAACAACCAGTTCAGGCCCAATCAGAAAGCAACGATCAACCAGAGTTTGAATATGGGTGGAACGCTTAAACTGACTGAAAAATGGGACATGAACATGAATACCAACTTCGATCTTCAGGCGATGAAATTTTCATTCACAACCTTCAACATCAGCCGGACTCTACATTGCTGGAGTATGTCGTTTAATTTTGTTCCTTTTGGTGATCGCAAAAGCTACAGCTTTAACCTGTCGGCCAGTTCGGCGATGTTGCGCGACCTGAAAGTTTCCAAACAAAGTTCGTGGAGGGATAATTAATTCTGTTATTTCCAAAAACGGATAATGGCAATTTCGCAGAGCAAAAAGATGAACGCCAGAATGATGAAGTGTTTCCAGAGTTGCTTGCCATTGTTTAAATCCTGAAGTGTTTCCGAGAAACTCATTTCTGTTGATTCGATCAGTTGAAAGTTTTTAAATGAATAGGCCTGAAGAATCGTTTTAAGCTCTTCAGGCGAATAAAATTCAGGTACTGATTCCTGTCTCGAATAATTAAACGAAAGCGGTTGAACGGGCTGTTCGTCATTCAGGATTAAATAGTGTCCGGCCACCTCCGGAAGGTCGTTTAAGTTCAGTATCTTCTGGCCGGTGCCTATTGTTCTGGCCGGTAACAGAAATTCATCGTTGGTTTGTAGATTTCTGATTTTAAGTTCACCGGATATGTCCTGATTCTGGTTCAGAACAATGGATTCATCCTTTCCGATAGAATAAGCATATTTCATTGTACCTCCACTATACAGCGCCATATTGTACACTGTCGGAACAAAAATCTGATGTCGGATAAAGTTGATGTTTTGTGTTTTTAATGGGAAGGCAAACAGATAAACTTTCCCATTTTCATAGTTTTTTGCAGTCAGCGCGTTTCTTCCGTTTCTGAATTTGAGCAATGAAGTTTCCGATTTTAGACCCGTATCAGAGAACCGGACAGATCCGGATATATGTGGCAAATCGGCTTCTTTTTCCAGCTTTTTAAATACTTCACGATAGATCTCATTGGTGTAATTTATTTCTGAAATCCCTGTTTTTATCGTGTCGAATGCAGTTATTGTCTGAGCATCCATCGAATTTAACAAGGCGTTGTATTCATCGTAATTGTCTAATTTTTCAGGAAAAATCACCAGCGAACCACCCTCACCGGTCCAGTTCAATAGTTCGTTCTTTAATCCGGAACTTATCTTTTGGTTGTTGATCAGAAAAATACAATCGTTGTTCTTTAATTGGGAAATCTGAATGTTGTTTTCAGGAGTTTCATTGTAATTAATCAGGTCATCGTCAGCAAACAGAGCTTTCAGAAATTCGGATCCATTTGATTTTGGATTATAAATACCCAGTGCATTTAATTTGTTTTTTACCTGGTAGCTCATATAAAATGAGTTGTCGTATAAAATCGGGTAATCGTCAAGTTCGATTTTGCATAATTGCATGCCCGCAGAATTATTCGAATAGTTTAATTCGATGGTTGTTTCTTCCTCTTCAGAAATATTGATGTTGGCAATTGCTTTTAGCGAATCGTTGATTGTCAGCCGGACCGGAATGTTCTGGAATGCTTGTCCGGAGCTGTTTTTGATTCGAACAAACAACTTTTCCTGTTGGCCTATTTTTCGTCCGGGCACATCAAACCAGCATGAATCGATGATCAGGTTGTTGGTTTTTCCGGCTTCAAAATCCATCAGATAAGTAAAAAAAGAAGAGTCAGATTTTAGTTCATCGAAATCCATGCTGTTCTTCTGAAAATCGGATAAAATATAGATTGTTTTTTCTGTTTTTTTTGATGGATTTGAAACTGCTGTAACTGCCTGTTTGTATATTTCGGATAGTTTTGCAGAGCGCGGACTTTCCTTTATCTCAGAAACCTGCTGGATAAACTGATCTTTATTAAAAGGAAATTGATGTTGAGGCAAAAAATCGCTGGTCAGGATTATGAATTGAGTTCCAACCTGGTAGGAGTTGGCAATTTCGATGGCCTTGGATTTTGCCTGTTCAAGCAATTGACCTTTTTCTCCTTCTGCCTTCATACTGAAGGTATTGTCGATAAAAATGGCCACA
This sequence comes from Prolixibacteraceae bacterium, assembly GCA_049277435.1. Classification (GTDB taxonomy): domain Bacteria; phylum Bacteroidota; class Bacteroidia; order Bacteroidales; family Prolixibacteraceae; genus Aquipluma. Next base: position 13,214 of record JBASYJ010000066.1, on the reverse strand, counting down.
GTTTCCCGGGCTGCATTCGTTTTTCTGTTATTCAACGGAACATATGGCCGGCTAAATGCAAAAACCAAAGCAGCAATAGCCAAAAGTCTGGAGATTAAAATGAAAAGCTGTTTTAATACCGATTTTTTTCTTGATTCCTGCCTGATAAGTTTTAAAAGCGAAACATTGCTGAAATAGACAGTTTTATATCGTTTAAAGTTGAAGAAATGAATAATTACCGGTATCGCCAGAGCGATGAGCGCAAACAGGAAGAAAGGATAAATAAAACTCATTATTTGTTTCTGTTACTTAGTTCAAATTGTCACTGATTATTCCGGGACTGAATGATAATCTAGATTTCCTGATTTCAGTTCGAAAAGCAAAAATAAGAAAACAAGACATCATCTGATCAAATGCGCTATTTAGTTTCATAATGCTTTTGGGCGTGAAATACAATTCATTTTGCTGAAAGAGATAAATTGTAGTTTTTTACAGCACTGCGATAGTTTAAAAATGAAAAAGGGAATAACTTTCGCCAATCCCTTTTCCCTTTTTTATGCGGTATTTAATCTTATACTTTTGGAGAGATCTTAAGAACTTGCCCAACTTTCAGGCTGTTGGCCTGGCTGATGTTGTTCAGTTTCATGATGTCGTGGTTCGAAACTCCCGGGAATTTTTTTGCAATCGTCCAGAAGTTATCTCCTTTCCGGACTTTATAATAAACGAATTCACTTTTTCCTGAAGTTTCCGTGTTTTTTGCCTGAGTTGCCGTATTCGATGCTGGTTTTATCTCCGTATTTTCTGAGTTGGAAGCAAGAGTCTGCGAAGAACTGGTAGTTGGTTTTTTATTCAGCGACCGTTGTTTTTCGGTATAACTCATTTTGTTTAGCCGGCTGTAGTATTCACCCTGTCCTTCAGGAACATAAATAACCAGCTTTTGACCGATTTTGATGAAATTTTTACGGATATTATTCCAGTAACTCAAATCAGAAGTTCGAACGCGGTACCAACTGGCGATCAGGCCAACATTGTCGCCTTTTTTTACAGTATAGGTAATTTTGTCGCGTCCTTTTATGTCGCTTGGACTAATTGTGGCATATTTGTTTTGTGGATTTACAATCTGGTTGTTCGGAAAGAATTCTTCCCGGCGATGATTGTGAATTGTGGTTTCGTTTTCCAGATAGGCTGAAATCTGATCGACTGGCAGTACCAAACTGTATGGTTTGTCTTTACTGGCCGGAATAATATCGCGGCGATACTGTGGATTCAAAGTACGAATCTGATCAACAGAAATACCTATTACTTCCGAAATCTGGTTGAACTGTAAATAATCATTCACCATCAAGGTGTCGGTTATGATTGGGAAATCGGGCGATTTTGGAAAAATATTGTGATTCTGATAGTAATTCATCACATAATTGGCTGCAATGAACGCGGGAACATATCCGCGGGTTTCTTTGGGCAGGCGGTAATATATTTTCCAGTAATCTTTTTTATCGCCCGAACGTTTTATCGCCTTGTTTACATTTCCCGGCCCGCAGTTGTAGGCAGCAATTACCAGGTGCCAATCCTGATAAATATTATACAAATCACGCAAATATCTCACAGCGGCATCAGTTGCTTTAATCGGGTCGCGTCGTTCGTCGACAAAGGTGCTGATTTCCAGTTTGTACATTCTGCCGGTTGAATACATAAACTGCCACAATCCAACAGCACTTGCACTCGAATTTGCTCCCGGATTTAAAGCCGACTCAATGATTGGAAGGTATTTAAGTTCCATCGGCAAGTCGTATTTTGCCAGTGCTTCTTCGAATATAGGAAAATAATAATTGGCGAGCCCTAACATGATCGAAACCTGCTTTGGTTTCCGGTTGGTGTACATGGTAATGAAATTCCGTACCGTATTGTTATACGATAGGCTTACAGCTGATTGCATCGATTGTAACCTCTGAATATAGAGAGAATCAGGCAATACTTCCTTAAGCGTATCAGCTTCTGCCAGTTCTGTGCTATCCAGTAAAAATGCATTCTGAACATACCAGCTGTTCAGCATGCTGTCAATCTTATCAGCAAAATATTTGTTCAGGTTTTCGTCGGGAATATTATAGAATTTTTCGTAGCCATTAATGGTGTCTAACGATGAAATGTTTATGGTACAGGCTTTTAATAGGTTTTCCTTTTTTAGGTCCGAAGCAAAAGAAATTTGGCCGGCTATTATTAGTAAGATAATTGTCAGTCGTAAAATTTTCATAATTAAATTTAAAAAGTAAATCGGCAATGAATCCCCATCGTTTTGTTGTCCATACACATGACAGGACCTGGTACCCAGTTGATGGTTAAATCATCGCTGATGTTAAAGTTAAAAAAATTTGCATCCACGCTGGCATCAATAATGTTCAGCGCATAAAAAACAGCGGTTCCAATCACAACCAAATCACGGTTTCGTCTCCAGTAATCTTTGGCTCCCCTTAAATTCTCCGTAAAAGCGGATATTTTATCCGGTTTCAGGAAATTGGGATTAACATTTTTCAGATCCAGGTATGATGTTGTATAAGGATCAGTATCAATGAGATCGGAATAGGCACGTTTGAAAGTGACGTATTGTTCGTTGTTAAAATTAATAAAGTATCCTAAAGTTGCAAAACCACCGTAAACGATTGGTAATTTCCAGTATTTCCGGTTATAGATTTGCCCCAATCCGGGCAGAACAGCCGAATAAATAGTGGCCCGTCTTGGTGAATGTTCGTTACCATCGCCTTTTACCTTGATCGAATCTTGTGCAGTACTTTGGCAAAACGAAGAAAATCCTGTTGTGAATAACAGGATAACTAAAATGAAGACCCGGAAAAGTCTAAAGGAATTATTCTTTAGTTTCTTATGCATCTAATTTGTCAAGAATTCCTAAAATACGTTCCAGATCTTTTCCTGAACCAAACGGAATCGTAATTTTCCCTTTTCCGTTCTGATCCATTTTGAAATCGATTTTCGACTTAAAGAATTTACTAAGATGGTTGTATAAATCCTGATATTCAGTCGGAAATTTAGGTGCCTTAACTTTTTCTTCTGCCTGGAAACTTTGATTGTCTTCATTGTATTTCCGGACAATTTCCTCGACACGGCGCACCGAAAATTCATTCTTAATCAGTTCGTCATAAATCATCAGTTGCATGTCGGAATCTTTGATGTTAACCAAAGCTCTGGCATGACCCATGGTAATTGTTTTGTCAACGATGCCTTTCTGAATGCGGGCTGGTAATTTCAACAGGCGCAAATAGTTGGTGACGGTCGAACGTTTTTTTCCAACTTTGTCACTTAAAGTTTCCTGGGTAAGTTTACATTCGTCCAACAATCGCTGGTAACTGAGTGCAATTTCGATCGCATCAAGATCCTCGCGCTGAATATTTTCAACAAGCGCCATCTCGAGCATTCCTTCATCATCGGCAGTCCTGATGTATGCTGGAATTGAAACAAGTCCTGCAATTTTTGAAGCCCTGAATCTACGCTCTCCGGAAATAATCTGGAAATGACCGTCGTTTATTCTTCGAAGCGTTATGGGCTGAATGATTCCCAATTCAGTTATCGACGCAGCTAATTCGTTTAATGCTTCTTCATCAAATTTTGTTCTGGGCTGGTATGGATTGGCAACAATCTTCGAAATTTCGATTTCATTGATTGACGAGCCTGTTTCTTTTGTTGAATACGTATCTGCACCGTCAATTAATGCACCTAAACCTCTACCTAAAACGTTCTTTTTTGCCATAATCGATAATTCTTATTCTGTAATTTTTTCTGAATTTTTAAGTTTGGTCAGTCCGTTTTTCTGAAGCAGTTCGCGGGCAAGATTCATGTAACTTGAAGCCCCTTTTGATGTTGCATCGTATAAAATGGCAGGTTGTCCGTAACTTGGAGCCTCGCTTAATTTAATGTTTCGTTGAATGACTGATTCAAAAACCATTTCCTGAAAATGCTTTTTAACTTCCTCCATAACCTGATTTGACAAATTCAGCCGCGAATCAAACATGGTGAGTAAAAATCCTTCGATCTCAAGTTCCGGATGAAGTTTTGTTTGAATGATTTTGATCGTATTCAATAATTTACCCAATCCTTCCAGGGCAAAATATTCGCACTGAACTGGAATAATGACCGAATCGGCAGCAGTTAGTGAATTTACAGTTATTAGTCCTAACGATGGAGAGCAGTCAATTAGTATAAAATCATATTCATCGCGGATTTTTTCAATGACATGTTTCAATACTTTTTCACGGTTTGGCAAATTAAGCATTTCAATCTCAGCACCAACCAGGTCGATGTGCGACGGGATTAAATCCAGTCCCGGAATTTCTGTGTTTAGTATGATTTTTCGGGGATCAAGTTCGTCAACAATACATTCATAAATGCTGGTTTTTACATTTTTTACATCAAAACCAACTCCTGAAGTTGCGTTCGCCTGAGGATCAGCGTCAATAATCAAAACTTTATATTCCAATACAGCTAAACTTGCTGCCAGATTTATAGCGGTGGTTGTTTTCCCAACTCCACCTTTTTGGTTCGCAAGCGCAATTACTTTTCCCATACAAAAAACTACTTATTTGGTAAGTTCCAAAGTTAATATTTAAAACAGATTCAGCTTGAAATTATTTGCTAATTAAACTTAAATCACTTGTATTATGCTGATAATCAGAAATTAAATCAGATTAAATTTTGAATGCTACATGATTTGTTTATTTTCCAACCAATCCAAAAAAATGATTTCAAACAGCTTAGCTTTTATTCAAAATCTTTACAAAACCAGATTCTACAGTGAATATTGGTTTCTAGATCAGTTGAATTTTCCGGGCTTCTTTTTTTAGCAATTCCAGGTCAATTGGTACAACTCCAAGTTTTTCACAAACCAGGCCTCCGGCCAGATTTGATAGCTGCGCCATAAATGGAATCGGCAATCCGGCTGCCAGACAAAGACTGGCGGCAGCAATTACAGTATCTCCTGCGCCTGATACATCTGCAATATCTCTCACTTCAGCCGGATAATAATTTTGTTTTACGCCATTGGTAAGAAATACTCCCAGTTCTGATAACGTGATAAACAACAGGCCGATATGATTTTCTTTTTTGAAGTTTTCCGAGACTTTTTTAAGAGCCTCCATGTCCGTTTTTTCAACCTGCAGTTTTAATCCTTCTTTATATTCCTTAAAATTTGGTTTGAACAAATCCACATTTTGATAATGATTGAAATTACGGTTTTTTGGATCAGCCGCAGTCAGGATATTTTTTGATTTGGCCAATTCAATTACATTTCGTATTAATCCGGGAGTTATCAGCCCTTTATCGTAATCGACAAAGATGACAATGTTAATATTTTCGTTTTCAATTATTCCGGAAATACGTTCAAAAACCCGGATTTCAAAATCATGATCGATTAAGGTTGAAATTTCCTGATCGACTCTGGAAATTTGCTGTCCCCCGCTGATGATGCGGGTTTTTACAGTTGTCATACGTGTTTCATCAACAAAAATACCATCATCACTCAACTTGTTTTCCTGCATCAAATCAGTAAAAATCCGGCCTTTCTCATCGTCGCCGATAATTGAAACAAGTATCGGTCTGGCTCCCAGGGCCTGAATGTTCAGGGATACATTTCCAGCACCGCCAAGTCTGTTCTCCTGCTTGGTAACGGTTACAATCGGAATTGGTGCTTCAGGAGAGATTCTGTCAACCTTTCCCCATAAATAGCTGTCAATCATTGCATCGCCAATAATTAACACATTCAGTTTGGCAAATTTGCTGAAAACCTGTTCTATATTGTCTCTTTTCACTTACTGGTCTTTTTCTTTGCGACAAAAGTAGCAAAATTACCCTCGAAAAAAATGCTAAATTGAGTCAAATATAAGCTGGCGATATAAAACACGAATGGGAACAATCCTCGCCGGAAAGTTCCCATTCACTTATGGTCAACCCGAAGGTTTTCCGCAGTGCCAGATTACGGTTATTACAGCTGGCCGATTCATCCGGTTTCTTCAACCATTTTTCACCGCCTAAAGCATTCCTGTAAAAATTGTTACAAATTTACATTCCTGCCGTTCGTTCGGTTTTTCCAAAGAATTACCTTCCCGAACAAAGTCCCAATCAAGCCACCATTTATGCATTGATCTTGCGATACCCTGCCTGGTGAAAAACTACTTCAAATCAGAAGATTGTTTCGTTTTCAGTTCGACTTCCGGAAACCTTGATTTCCATTCTGTCTCCTGCTTTTTTGAATCAACATTTTATTGAACGTTTCCGAACTTTATTTTTGCTGATGAACCTCACATTATCTGCCTGGTTCGAACTTCAGCTTTTCCTGAATGCGAATCCGAAGATTCGGATGATCCGGATTTGAATTCAACTAAGTATCCGCTTCCTTCTCCATTCATTTAAAGCAGCCTTTTATCGCTCGTCTGATGTTATAAATTTAATCAATCAAAGGCTTAAAAGTCAAGTGTTTTGAATACTTTGTGCGAACGATTTATGATCTTGAGTTATGAACAATTGTTGAAAGTGTAAAATCGATGCTATTACATTGATATGTAGTGGAATATGAATTAAATTTCACTTCTGTTTGCAGTTATGAACAAATTTTGTTTGTTGAAAATGGTCTAATGTGCTTTAAATATGATAGATAAACCTTCTTCCATCCTAAATTCTGCAGTTTCTACCCCGGCACCTTTCAATGCAGCGCTGAATCCTTCATTCATCATACGGCCGGCACGTAAAGGAAAATCAAGCAGGGCCGGATAATTGGATTCATTTTCAGGATGTGTGTAAAATTCGGTACATGTTTCCAGTTTCGTTGAAAGGTATATTCTGCAGGCCATCGGTCTTGCCTGATAGGCAGAACATGCGCCATTTTTCAGCAACGGACACGGAGATTTAAATTTCTGAATCTCATTTTCATTAAGAACAGCTGTTTTTTCCTCTTTAGCATATGCCCTTTCTGTTAAACCTTTAATTTCTTCAGGAGTGAACTGATTTAAAATATGATCCGACAAATAGTGCAATTCATACGAATTGGCATATACAGCCTGATGACAACACCATTCGCAACCTTTCGCGCAGGCAACTTTCATGTTTTGTTTACCGGCTAATGCAACAATCGACTCATTCAGCTTGTCAATTTCCTGATACAGCAGGTTAATGGCTGAAAATAAAGTTTCATTCGACAGTTCTACTTCAATTGCAGATTGTGCCAGTTTAAAGCCATCAGAATAGAAAATCCGGTCGTTATCGCTAAAATGTTTGTTCTCCGTATTCATTGCATAAAAATTAATTTGGGCAAAATTAATTTTAGTTTACCGGAAAGGCTTTATTTTAGCCCATTATTTTTCTACCAAATAATTCCAATCAAGTGAAATCATTTTTGACATTTTTTCTGCTCCTGATTTTTAAAGTTGTTTGCTTTGGTTCTGTAAATTACTTACCGGTTCCTGCACAGGAAATTGTATTGCATAAATATTATACATTATCCTATAATGAGCAGAAAGAACAGGCAAACTGGGTTTGCTATACATTAACTGATTCAATGATTTTGAATGGGGGGGAGGAGAGAAGCAATAGTTTTAAAATGGATAAGTTGGTTGTTACCGGATCGGCAAAATCTTCGGATTATACGAAAAGTGGGTATGATCGCGGGCATCTTTGTCCGGCAGCTGATATGGGCTTTGAAAAGGAAGCTATGGAGGAAAGTTTTTTCATGTCGAATATTTCTCCGCAGGTTCCGGAATTTAACCGTGGAATCTGGAAAGAGCTGGAATCAAAAGTAAGGGAATGGGCTAAAAAGGAACACGAAATTATTGTTGTAACTGGTCCGGTTTTTATAAACGAAAAAACTCCGATTGGCAAAGATAATGTTGCTGTTCCAGGATATTTTTTTAAAATTATCCTTGATAACAGTGATAAACAGAGAATTGTGGCTTTTTTGCTACCAAATGCAGGATCAGAAAAGCCATTGACAGATTTTGCATTAACAACCGATTCGCTTGAAAATTTAACCGGGTATGATTTTTTTTCACAACTTCCGGATAATCTGGAAAATACACTCGAAGGGAAAGTGGAATTAGCTGGGTGGTTCGAAGGATATGAGGTTTCAGAACCGGTTGCTGTTCAGGCAGTGCCCCAGCAACAAAAATCAGATATACCTTTCTACCTCATCCTTGTATTAGTCATTCTGGTTGTGGTCATTTTTGTCTATTTAAAAGGAAAACGAAGAAAATAATCCATTCTGAACTAAAATACAAAAGGCAACCAATCTGGCTGCCTTTTGTATTTTAGTTCAGAATGTTGATCTTTCAGGATGTGCCTGTCTGATTTTTTTAGAACGGTAAATCGTTGCCCGAATCATCAGCTTCAAGCGGCGCATCAGCAGCAGAGAATTCAGGAAGATATGGTTTTGATGGACTTGATGTTGCTCCGGCGTTCTCAACTTTCCAGGCATTGATGTTGTGATACCATTTGCCATTAAAATCGCGCGATTCCAGGGAGAAAAATACTTCGATTTCAGTACCTTCAGTAATTCCGTCGATTAACGATGTTTTGTCTCCAAACAATGTGAAACACACTTTTTTAGGAAACTGCTCGTTGGTTTCAATTACAAAATCCTGTTTTTTCCATTCTTTACCTGCTTTACTCACGCCCGATTCCTGTTTCAAAATCTGGAGTAAAGTACCTTTTACCTGCATGCTCATTTTATCTGTTTTAAAATTGGAAGAAATAAAAAAACACTCTTGTACAATATTAAACAAGAGTGTTTTCCATAACTAGAAAATTGGATTAAATTTTTACAATTTCGAGTAATTCAACTTCGAAAATAAGGGTTGAATTTGGTTTGATATCTTTTCCTGCACCTCTTTCGCCATAGGCCAAAGCTGCCGGAATATATAATTTCCATTTTGATCCGACAGGCATCAGTTGCAACGCTTCAGTCCAACCAGGAATTACACGGTTAACCGGGAAGGTGGCCGGTTCGCCACGTTCAACCGAACTGTCGAATACTGTTCCGTCAATGGTAGTACCGTGGTAATGACATTTAACTTCGTCTTCCAGTTTTGGTTTTGGGCCATTACCTGCAGTAATAATTTCATATTGCAGTCCACTTTCAAGAGTTACAACTCCAGTTTTTGATTTGTTGGCAGCAAGAAATTCGGCACCAGCGTTCAAATTTTTGTCACCTTCAGCTTTTGAAACTTCAGCAAAAAATGCCTGAATTGTAGCGTTGGCTTTTTCAGCTTTAATTTGAACTGAATCACCCATGAATGCTTTTTCGAAAGCAGCAATCATGATTTGTTTATCCAACTGATCAACGCCTGGAGCTTCTTTCATTTGCTGTTTGTTGCTTTCGCCGATTAATACGCCCAAGGCATAGCTCACAGAGTCGTTTTTACTTGCAAGTGTTACATTGCCTTTTTTACCTGAGTTCTGGCATCCTGCAACTCCTACAGTTAATACAAGTGCTGATGCATAAATTAACGATTGTAATTTCATGTTTCTTTTTTTATAATAGTTAAACAATTTCCAATAATTCAACATCAAAAATTAAGGTGGCATTTGGGCCGATTAAACCTCCGGCTCCATCTTCTCCATAGGCTAAATTTGAGGGTATAAATAACCTCCATTTTGCACCTACGGGCATGATCTGAAGAGCCTCGGCCCAACCCTGAATCACCGAGCTAACCGGAAAGATGGCTGCTTCCCGGCGTTCAACCGAACTGTCAAATACAGTTCCGTCGAGCAAAATACCGTGGTAGTGACACCTTACCTGATCGTCAATCGTTGGATATTCTCCATATCCCTTTCTGATGATTTTATATTGCAGTCCTGAATCGGTTTCAATTACACCTTCATTTTCAAGATTGTTTGAAAGGTATAACAGGCCTTCTTCAAGGTTTTTTGCAGCTTCTTCTTCATTGTTTGCCAGCATGAATTCCTGTAATATCTGATTTGCTTCGTCCATCGAAATTTTTGGTTTATTCCCGGAAAAAGTATCCTGAAGTCCAGCTGAAAATTGATTTATATCTAAATTCTTGACACCAGATTGGATCAGGTTTGATGAAATTGTCAAACCAAGAGAATAAGAGAACTCTTCCAATCGGTCTTTGAATTGATTATCAGGCATTATTACATTTTGAAATTCAGGCTACGAATATAGATTAATTTTTAATAACAGCGAACTGCTTAAATGCTCTTTTTACCCCGTAGAATTTCTTTTTTACCAATTGGCCCGGGAATACGCTCCATGTGAAATCCGAACCCGATTAAGGCTCTCCTGACCGAACCTTTTGCACAGTAAGTCACAAAAATTCCATCTTTTTTTACTGAATTGGCCACTTTCTCCAGCAGCTCATCCGTCCACATTTCAGGTTGTTTTACCGGTGCAAAGGCATCATAGTAAACTAAATCAAATTGTGGCAGCGGGTCAAATTTGAAACTCAACAAATCTGCCCGAAGCTTTATCAATTTGAAATCCTTTGAAATTGCAGCTTCAGAATCCCAGTCAGACTGGTGCATCAGTTCGAAAACGGATTGGTTTTCAGGAAATAAAGTTTCAGGATAATTTAGTTTTGAATATTCTTGTACGGTTAATGGAAATTTTTCCAGACTGTAATAATGAACCTTTATCCGGTTGTGTGAATGGCAATAAGTTAAATAGGCATTGAGGCCGGTTCCAAATCCAATCTCCAAAATGTTTATTTCGGTTTTCTGAACCTGAAGCAAACCCTGATTAATGTAAATATGTTGCGATTCCTGAATGGCTCCGTGGATCGAATGGTAATGCTCATCTAGTTCAGGCAGATAGATGGTATGTGAACCGTCTTCGGTGATCAGAAACTCTTTATGCATTTATTGTTAATTTTATGAAAGACACGCGAAATTAACTATTTTTACTGCTCAACGAAAAAACAAGTTGTTCGATGCTCATTAAAATCTATCCTGAAAATCCAAATCCAAAAGACATTCAAAAAGTGGTTGATGTCTTGAAAAATGGAGGAATAATCATATACCCGACAGATACTGTATATGGTATGGGATGCGATATTACCAATGGGAAAGCAGTTGAAAAAATCGCTCATTTTAAAAATGTACAGGTCGAAAAATCGAACTTCTCCTTTATTTGCAGTGATCTGAGTCATGTTTCCGATTATTCCAAGCCGATTTCGAATCCGGTTTTTAAACTACTTAAAAATTACTTGCCAGGCCCGTTTACCTTTATCCTGAATGCCAACAGCAATGTTCCCAAATATTTCAAAGGGAAAAAGAAAACGGTTGGAGTCAGGATTCCTGACAATTCGATTATACTTGAAATTGTCCGCGTGCTGGGAAATCCTATCATGTCGACTTCCATTCATGATGATGATGATGTGATTGAGTACTCAACTGATCCGGAATTGATCCACGAAAAATTCCAATTTATCGCCGATCTGATTGTTGATGGCGGATACGGCAATAATATTCCTTCGACAATTGTTGATCTTACCACTGAAGTTCCAGAGATTATCAGGCAGGGAAAAGGAATCTTTGAGGAATAATTACTTTTTCCAAAAAGCAGGCGAAAATAGCACCAGGACTGTAAATAATTCAAGTCTTCCAAGAAGCATTAAAAAGGAAAGAAACCATTTCCCAACCGGATGAAGTGTATAAAAGTTCTCGGCAGGTCCGAAAATTCCCAATCCGGGTCCGATATTTCCGAGCGAAGTGGCCACAGCACCCATGGCCGATGGCAAATCAGGAACAACCAGCATGATCAGGATTGTACTTCCGAAGAAAATAATAAAGTAAATCATGAAAAAAGCCAGAACATTGGTGATAATCTGGTCGGAAACCACATTTTTATTGAATCGTACCGGAATAATTGCGTTGGGATGAATGATGCGCCGTAGTTCGTAATAGCTGTTTTTCAGTAAAAGTACAATCCGCATAATTTTAAGTCCGCCGCCGGTTGAGCCGGCACTGCCGCCAAAAAAGAACACGCCAAACAACACAATGGTCAGGAACGGAATCCAGTGTAAATAATCAACCGTGGCATACCCGGTTGTTGTAATGATGGCTGCAACCTGAAAAAGCGCGTCACGAAACGATTGTTCGATGTTTAAATCAGTTGTGAAAAACAGACCAACACTGATAATCAGCGTAAAAATGCCTATGAACGAGAGGTAATATTTAAGTTCTTCATTGTCGATTGCTTTTTTGAATTTTCCGGTCAGTATTAAAAATGACACCGTAAAATTTGTTCCGGCAATAATCATGAAGATGGAAATGACATAATGAATATAAGGCGAAGTCCAGAACGCGATACTTGCCTGTTTGGTTGAATATCCGCCGGTTGCCATCGTGGTGAATGAATGATTGACGGCATCGAATAAACTCATCCCGCCAATCCAAAGCATAATGGTTTCGGTAAAAGTAAATAAAACGTAAATACCCCATAAACTTTTGGCTGTACTCTGAATTCGGGGACTGAGTTTGTCGGCAACCGGACCGGGAACTTCGGCTGCGAACAACTGCATTCCGCCAATCCCGAAGATGGGAAGTATGGCCAGGCTGAGAACGATGATTCCCATTCCGCCAAGCCATTGAGTCATGCTTCTCCAAAACAGAATTCCATTAGGCAACGATTCAATATCATTTAGAATGGAAGAGCCGGTAGTTGTGAATCCTGACATGGTTTCGAAAAAAGCATTGGTCAAATCAGGAATGGTGTGACTTAAAATAAATGGAAGGCTACCAAAAAATGAAAATACCACCCAAACCAGGCTGACAATTACAAATCCTTCGCGTTTCCCCATGTTTTTAGCTGCATTCCGGTTGATAAACAGCGAAATTGAACCAGTGGCCAGACAGATTAATGCAGATTGTAGCAAGGCCGCAACATCCGGTCCTTTATATATCAGTGCCACCATCAGGGCGATCAGGATGGCAATTCCTTCAACAATTAATAAAAAACCAAGAATTCGAAAGATTAATTTGATATTCATCGTTTGTAAATAGCCTGAATTAACGGATTACCTAAAGAACTTCTCCATTTTGATGATCGAAGAGGTCAGTGCAAAAACGACAACCAAATCTCCAACCTGAACATGTGTGTCACCTGTGGCAACATATCCAAAATTGTTGCGGATAATTCCTCCGATGATAGCATCTTCAGGAAACGAAAGTTCTTTTAATGGTTTTTTTGTGATTTTTGATTCGGTGAGTATTTCAAATTCAAA
>JBASYJ010000065.1:0-22383 GCA_049277435.1 Prolixibacteraceae bacterium | reverse complement strand
TAAATCAAGGTTTTGAAGTGTGGCATAGTCCCATGAAGAAACCAAGTCAGGTTTTACCAATGCCTGCTGGAAAGCAAAACTTTGTTTGACTGAAACAACCGGATTGGCAGATTTTCCGCGTTTGGTTGTAACCAAAATCACACCGTTTGCCGCTCTAACACCATAAATTGAAGCAGAAGCAGCATCCTTTAAAACGGAAACACTTTCAATATCTGATGAAGGAATCTGATTGAGGGATGATTCTACTCCATCCACAATTACCAGAGGTTCCGAACCAGCATTCATGGTTCCAATACCACGAATACGGATTTGAGGGTTATCCTGCCCAGGCTGATTGTTAAAATTACTAACCGTTACTCCCGACATTTGCCCCTGAAGCAGGGTGGCTGTATTCGATGCCGGGCGTCCTTCCAGATCAGAAAAATCAACCGACGAAACAGCTCCGGTCAGATTTGCCTTCTTAACCGTTCCATAACCAACAACAACAATTTCGTCAACACCAATCGTATTCTCAGATAGAACGACATTAATCGTTTTTTTTCCGGAAACAGATATTTCCTGCGTCGTCATTCCAATAAAAGAGAAAACTAAGGTCGAATTAGGCTCAACCCCAAGGCTGTAATTGCCGTCTATATCAGTAATTGTCCCTTTGGTTGTTCCTTTCAATAATACTGTTACTCCAGGTATCACATCACCTTTTGAATCTGTAACATTTCCACTGACAACACTATCAACCTGAGGGAGATCAGTTGGTCGTAAAACAATGAGTTTATTCTCTTTTATTTCATAACTGATATTCTTGTTATTAAAAATTACATCCAGCAAAGATTCAATACTTTTTTCCTTCTGATCGATAGTTACTTTTTCATCCAATTTCATTAAGCTTTCAGAATAGAAAAACCTGTACTGGCTTTGCTCCTCAATTTGCCTGAGCACATCTCTCATGGACTGGTTTTTAACTTCAATCGTAAATTTGGAATTCTGTGAATAAACAGATGCATGGACCTGTATAACGAGCAGCAAGATTAAAGCAGAAGTTAGTTTCATAATCAACAATAATTTTCTTAGCTGAGGCCACCCAGCTGAAGTTAACTGATTTTTTTTCATAGTTTTGTAATGTATTAAGTTTGACAATACATACCTTCTGGTATGCTGTTGTTTACAGAGCAGGATGCTGGAAACATCCTGCTCCATTTTTTAGTTAAAGCTGTAATTATACCATAGTGATACTTTTTTCTTATCAAGTTTATATTTTATTGGTGATGATTGACTCATTACTTCCAAAACCTGCTCCAGCGTTTCGTCTTTTAGAGTACCTGTATAACTGTAGGTCCTAACCTTATCATCAAGTAATTGAATCGATACATCGTATCTTCTACCAAGTCTGATAGCCAACGCTTCCAGTTTTTCATTCTGAATAATCCAGGAAGAATCCTTCCATGAAGTATAAACCGGAGTTTCAACATTAGAAGCCAATTCAATTTTTCGAATAGCAATAGGGGCTGGTGCAAAATCATCAGGTAAATTTTCATCTAAATCCGGATTTGAAGAGGACGAAATTTTAGAGGTCTTCTTGTAGAATGTAATTTTTTGATTGGGGGTAAGCAAAACCTCCTTGCTGCTTTTATTATTCAATTGCTTCACCGAAATAATTCCCTCCTCCAGAGTAGCTTCAATAAATCCTTCCTCTTTATAAGCTTTTACATTGAATCTAGTTCCGGTAGCTTTTACTTCAACACCCTGAGCATTGACAACAAATGGTTTACTCTTATTGGTTGCAACATGGAAATAGGCCTCTCCCATCAGACTTAGATGCCTGTCGTTTTGATTAAAACTTGTGGCATATTTAATTTTACTTCCTGCGTTCAACCATATCTCAGATCCATCGGGTAATGTTATCTTCGACATATTTCCCATAGGAGCCTCGTTAATGATATAAGAAACTAAAGCACTTTCTGCCTGATTTTTATTTCCCAGAAACTGCATGGTAATATAGGATGAGATAAATGCAAGTACAAAAATTGCGGCAATGCTCGCCCAACGAGTATATGGTTTGATCCGCTTTGGCTCTGGGTTGATTTGGTCTGAGATTTTAAACCAGCTTCTTTGGCTTTCAAAAACTGCATCGCTTTTACTTAAAGCACTCAATTCCCACAAAGCACAAGTTTTGGTGAAGTATTCCTTGTTCTCCACACTTTCTGCTATCCAGTTCCGGAGCTCTAGTTCCATTGATTTATTTGGACGTCCTTGAAGAAAATCCAAAATTAACTGGTCTATTTGGTCGTGATCTATCATTTTAAAAAATAACTGTTTTCAATAGGAAGACAATTACTTTTAAAAATGGAGTACAAAAAATTAAAAGATTTTTTATTTTTTTGAAAAATAATAAAACAGGATTAGCTGAACATGCTCAAACTCCTTTCTCAAACTTTTCAAAGCCCGCGATATTTGCGTTTTAACAGTAAAGACAGATAAATTCAGCTGATCTGCGATTTCTTGATAGGAAAGCTGGTTAAACCGGTTCAGCCTGAATATTTCACGACATTGGGGGGGCAATTCTTCTATTGCTTTGTTCAGTCTGAGCTCCAATTCTTCCAACTGAATAAATTTATCAAGCTGTTCAGTAATATCCCTATCAAGTTCTTGCAGGTAAATTTGCTCCGACTGGTAGTTTCTTTCAATCTTCTTTCTCTTGATCAGGTTAAGCGATTTATTTCTGACTGAAATCAAAAGATAAGCTTTCAAAGAAGTATTAATCCGAATCTGCGTGCGCTTCTCCCAAAGTTCCAAGAAACTGTCGTTCACCATATCTTCCGATAGAGACTGATCCAGTGTAAATCCATAGGCATATCGGCATAGTAATCCGAAATATTTGTGATAAATGTATTCAAATACTTTGCTATCGCTGGCTTGAATAAGGTTAAAAAGCAGCGAATCATTAGTGTTGATTGTAAATTGTTGCAAATCCACAGGGCAAATATAAAATATATAACAGAATTTAATCCGATATAACAGAAATGCGAACGTGAAGTAATTCTATAACAGAAATAGAATATGCAAAGTGATAATTCATATATTTATCGGAAATTTTAGAAAAGTTGAGAAAATAATTCCAATTTCTGGAAACGGTATTGAACTCTATTTCTTTTAAATTAATGATTGATGAAACAAGATTGATGGAAGTCTGACCGACAAAGACCTGTTTCTCAGGAGACTGACCGAATAAATTATTAGATTTGGACCAATTATGTTATTAAAACACCTTAGGAAAATAGTTCGATCATACAACAAAATAATATTCATCACGCTGCTGACTGCATTTTTTTATGCGTTTACTACCAGAAAGCCAATTATAAATATTTTAGATTATTCCAGAATAACAAACGACACCATTCCCGAAGTTGTCGTTTCAAGCAAAAAAACTGAGCGCTATCAGTTATATCTGAAATCCTGCAACGAACTGGTAAGCGATACCATTTTACAAACCGGATATCTGAATTATGATACTTTGAGAGTAGCAACCATCCCGGCAAATCAGTTGTACTTCAATAAAATCGTAATTAAATCGCTCCAAATATCAAAGGATTTAGCGAACATCATTGTTATGGACACCATTTGGAATGAAATTGAAGCGCCGGAATATCAGTCTTACTACGATTACTATATTATTGCAAAATATCCGATGCCCCCCCGAAAAACAGACAACTTTGATTATTCAAATAAAATTATCGTTTTCAGACCCAGAATCTATACCTTAAAAAGAAGCAAACCACTGCCATACAACGATTGGGATCGATTCATCAACAACAAACCAACCAGGGTTTCAACCTCCGAACAGTATTTTTAATCTATTTTTCCAGAATTCCAAAACGAAGTTGGAATAATGAGAAGACACTGCTGTCAATTCATTTATTTCGAGGCATGAAAAAAGTTAAATCCGCACCGTATTTTTCCAATTACCGTTTTAATCATCAAAAGCACATTTCAGCAAAACAAAAATCTCCTGTAATTAAACCATTACAGGAGATTTAATACACTGAAAAATATTATTCTGTCACTTCAAATTTTACTTTCTGCTTATTCACAATTACATAAAAGTCTCCAGCTTCCAGAAATCGTTTTCCATCCGAATCGACGTAACTTAAATCTCGCATGGGGTCAATTTCGAATTTAAATATTGTTTTTGCTCCGGAAGCAATTTCTTTCTTTTCGAAATATTTCAATTCTTTCATCGGACGTGAAATCGAACAGGCCGGATCGGAAATATACCACAAAACAGTTTCTGCCCCTGAAATATCACTTGCATTACCAACTTCAACTTCCACGGTCAGCTTTTCTGTTTTCCTTATTTTTGAAGCCGACAATTTCAGGTCTCCATAATTAAATGTGGAGTAGCTCAAGCCATGGCCGAACCAATACAATGGTTCCGTCGGAATATCCTGATAATTTCCCTGTCCGCCAAAAGGACGGGCACTTTGCCGCATGTTGTAATACACCGGAATCTGGCCGGTGGTTAAAGGAAATGTAACAGCCAGTTTTCCTGAAGGATTGATGCGTCCTGAAAGGATTCCGGCCAGCGCCGAACCACCGGCAACACCCGGCTGCCACATTTCAACAATGGCGTCGGCAAGCGGTTCCAAACGAACCAATTCCAGCGGACGCCCGTTGGAAAGTACCAATACCAGCGGTTTCCCAATACTCCGGAGTTCCTGAACAAGCTTTTCCTGAATCGCAGGTAAAGCGATGGTCGACCGGGAAGCATTCTCCCCACTCCATTCTTTTTTTTCACCCAGGCAAACTACAATCACATCCGATTTCCGGGCAACGGCAACAGCCTCAGCAAATCCGGATTCATCGCGGCCATCAAAGTCGCAGCCTTTAGCTACAATGATTTTTACCCGACTGCCGAATTCTTTACCAAATCCTTCGCTGATGGTTTCCACATCATCTGCTTTCCCATTAAACGACCAGGCACCCAACAAATTTGCCTTATTGTCTGCCATCGGACCAATCAGCGCGATTTGCTTCACCGATGAATTTAGTGGAAGGACTTTTTCTTCATTTTTCAGCAAAACCATCGATTCGGCGGCCAGTTTTTGGGCAACGTTTATACTTTCTTCCTGAAGATACCTTACTGATTCGTCAACAATGACCGTGTATGGCTGATCAAATAAACCAAGCCGGAATTTCACCCTAAGAACCCGACTGACTGCATCATCAATTTTTGCCATCGGAATTTTCTTCTCTTCGATGAGCTGCTTCAGGTTTTTAAAATAAATATTGTCGGTCATGTCCATTTCGACTCCTGCCATGAATGCTTTTAATCCGGCTTCCTTCTGGTTGGCGGCCACACCCTGGTTGATCAGCTGATTGATGGCATCCCAGTCGGAAACAACAAATCCATCGTGTTTCCAGCGTTTCTTCAAAATTTCAGTCAACGTATAGGGATTGGACGTTCCGGGCACCCCGCTGATGTCGTTAAAGGAGCTCATCAGGGTTGCTGCACCGGCTTTTACGCAGGCTTCGTATGGCGGCAGATATGTTTCCCAAAGCGACTGACGGGATAAATCGGAATACCGGTAATCACGTCCGCCTTCAGATTCGCCATAAGCAACAAAATGTTTCAAACATGCAGCAATCGAATATTCGTCGGACAAATTTTTTCCCTGATAACCTTTCACAGTAGCCACTCCAAAAACTGCATTGGTATAAGGGTCTTCGCCATAACCTTCGGCAATCCTTCCCCAGCGCGGATCACGGGCCACATCGATCATGGGCGAAAAAGTCCAGTCAACTCCTGAAACTTTGGATTCTTTGGCAGCAACAGCAGCTGCCTGTGTAACCAGTTCCGGATTCCAGGAACAGGCTTGGGCCAGCGAAATAGGGTAAACGGTGCGAAAACCATGAATGACATCAAAACCGAATAAAATCGGTATGCCCAAACGCGATTCTTCCATTGCTTTTTTCTGAATGGTATTTCGCCAAACCGGATCGGCACTAAAATAAATTAACGATCCAACTTCTGCCGGAATTTTATTTACAGCTTCACCAATATTGTTCGCATTTGTATTTAATCCGGCAGTATACTGGTTTAGCTGAAGGATCTTCTCATCCAGATTCATTTTTGAAACCAGGTCCTTTATTCGTGATTCAATTGGGGCTTTTTTATCCTTGTAAACGGGAAGTTTAGCTTGTGCTTTCAGCGAAAACTGAGAAAATACAAGCATAGCAAGAAGCAATGAAAGTTGTTTCATAGTTAGATCTTTGTTTGTGGTGTGTATGTTTTAAATTTCAAAGATAATAAGCTTGCGAAATGTGCCTACCCCTTCATCAAAAAAAACTACAGCCTGATCAAACAAAGCCAACAAAAGTTCCGAAACGATTTTATCCGGCAATTTTCTGAACGAGCATAATACCATCCCTGACCGGAAGGATCACGTTCGTGACGCGAGGATCGTTTTGAACCAGATCATTAAAATCAAGAATTCCCCGGGTTTGTTCTTCATCGGCAGCTACCGGATCGATCACTTTTCCGTCCCAGAGAATGTTGTCGGCCAACAGGAAACCTCCTACCGGAATCCGGTCGATGACAAGTCGGTAATAGTCGCAATACTCACGTTTATCAGCATCAATAAAAACGAGGTCAAACGATTCGCCGATTTCAGGAATAATCTGCCGGGCATCGCCAATGTGTTGCTGAATCCGGTCAGCCATTCCGGATTTCTGAATGTATTTTTTTGAAATGAACTCGAGTTCATCGTCAATTTCAACGGTGTGTAATTTTCCACCTTCAACTAATCCTTTGGCCAGACAAATTGCCGAGTATCCGGTAAATGTCCCAATTTCAAGAATTGTTTTTGGTTTGATCATGCAGCTGATCATGCTCAGGATTTGCCCCTGAAGATGCCCCGACAACATGCGCGAACGAAGAACTTTCAGGTTGGTTTCACGGTCGAGTTCCCGAAGGAATTCGTCTTCCGGAGTAATGTGGTTTAAAATATATTGATCGAGGAGAGCAGAACTGGTCATTACTGATAAATTAGAATACTACTTTGTGATTCATCAAAAATTTCGTTGGCGATATCCATAATTTCGATATTTGTAACTTTCTCGATCTTCTGAAAAATCACTTCCAGAGAATCAACCCGGTTGAAAAACAAATAACTCTTGCCAATGGCCAGCATTAAATCTTCATGGTTTTCGGTCGAGATTGCCAACTGGCCAATGAGTTGCTTTTTTGCCCGGCTAAGTTGAACAATTCCCATCGGCACTTCTTTTATCTTCCTGAATTCCTTATTCACCAACCGCAAAGCCCGATCCAGATTTTCTTTATCCGTTCCAAAATAAACACTAAACTCGCCGGTATCGAAATATCCGGTGTAGCCCGATTCAACGTTGTAAGCAATTCCATTCCGTTCGCGAAGGGCCATGTTCAACCTCGAATTCATGGATTGCCCGCCCAGAATATTATTCAGCAAAACCATTTGCATTCGTTTGGGGCTGTAAATATCAGGTGCCAGGTTTCCCACAATGCAATGCGCCTGAAATGTATCCTTCTGTACGATACGGGTTTCCGGTTTATATTGGTAAATTCCAGAACGTTCTTTACTCCGGATTTTCTCAGGAATTGGCCCGAAATATTTTTCAGCCAGTCGAATAAATTTTGCCATGGTAATATTACCAACCGAACTCAGCACAATCTGATCAGTGTGGTAATTTTCATCCATAAACTTCAGGATATGTTTTTTCTTGAAGGTTTTAATCAGTTCGGGAGTTCCCAGAATATTGCGTGCAATCGGATGCCCATCATACAGAATCTCTTCAAACTCATCGAAAATTAATTCCGAAGGACTGTCCTTGTATGAATTTATTTCTTCAAAAACTACTTCTTTTTCACGCTCAAGTTCCTTCGCCGGGAAAGTACTGTTAATCAGAATATCGCTGATCAATTCCATTGAACGCTGGTAATACTCACTTAAAAAGGTGGCATAAACAGCGGTTTCTTCTTTGGTTGTATAGGCATTCAGCTCACCACCAACATCTTCAATGCGGTTTAAGATGTGAAAAGCTTTTCGCGAAGTGGTTCCCTTAAAAATGACGTGCTCAATAAAGTGAGCAATGCCTTGTTCGTTTGCCTCCTCATCTCTCGATCCGGTATTGATGAGCACACCAAAATGTGAAACTGGAGAGTTTACTTCCTGATGGATAATCCGGATTCCATTCTTTAAAACGAATGTTTGCATTAGCGATTTGAAAATAGTATAAAAATTGGTCTGCAAAAATATGAAATAGCTATGACTTCATTATTAACTCTTTGTATATTTATTTTGAAGAACAAAATATCCTGAAACCCGATTTCAGACAAACGACTTTTTTGAGGGAGCGAATTTTGAAAATTATTTTTTGTCGATTAATCACATGAAAAAGAATGGTTTCGACTTTTCCAGTAAAAAAAAAAGCCGGAGTTGAATTAAATTCTTTTTGTAGATTAAATATTTGAGCTATATTTGCAACCCGAAAGCGAAACGGAACAGCTAAAGCGACGACGACGAGCTTCAAAAAAAGTCCGCACCGGACTCAAAATGGTGCCATAGCTCAGTTGGTAGAGCAATGGACTGAAAATCCATGTGTCCCCGGTTCGATTCCTGGTGGCACCACAAAGGGAAGCAAATTGCTTCCCTTTGTTTTTATATCATTCTTCCAGAAACTTCAGATTTCGTCTCAATCCCTCAAATCGTGTTCGCTTTACAGCCGAATTCCGGAACAAGGTATTAAATGCCAGCTTATCCAGTTCATTCCATTCTTCCTTTTTCAGGTTCATCAACTTCGGATCAGGAGTAAAAGCCGGCTCGCTGTGAGTCTCAGACTTTAGATTCCAGGGACAAACATCCTGGCAAATGTCGCAGCCAAACACCCGGTTTTCAAATTTACCTTTCAATGAAGGATCAATCTCACCCCGGTTTTCGATGGTTTGATACGAAATACAGCGGCGGGCATCCAAAACAAATGGGGTCAGCGCCCGCGTCGGACAAGCATCGATGCAACGCGTACAATTTCCGCAGTGATTGCGGACCAGCTTCGATTCAGACTGAATTTCAAAATCAACAATCAGTTCGCCGATAAAAAAGAAACTGCCATGCTCGGTTGAAATAAGGTTCGTATTTTTTCCAATCCAGCCCAATCCGGCCCGTGCAGCCCAGGCCCGGTCCAAAACCGGAGCCGAATCGACAAAGCAACGGCCTTCACAAGCCGAAATTTCATCCTGAATAAACCGGAGCAGTTCTCCAAGCTTATCTTTCATCACAAAATGATAATCGGTTCCGTAGGCATATTTCGAGATTACCGGTGCTTCAGGATCGGTCTGACTGGCCGATGGAAAATAATTCAGCAAAACAGAAATCACTGTCCGCGCATTTTCAACCAGCAAACGCGGATCGAGACGCATTTCCAGATGATTGTCCATATAACCCATTTCACCGTGCATCCCGGCATTAAGCCAGTTTTGCAGCCGATTTTTTTCTTCGGATAGGAACCCGGCTTCAGAGATGCCACAATCCAGAAAGCCCAACTCTTTGGCTTTTTTCCTGATTTGTGCTGCTGCATTTTGTTCTGACATGAGTTTTGGCTAAAAATTTCGAAATTCAAAAGTAGCTGAAATTATTCTTTTTCAGGAATTCGTATAAATGTTGACTACCCAGAATCCAATAAAAGCTGCTTAAACCATTTGAAATTCATTTTGTCAAAAGCACAATTTCAACAAACTTCTTACCATATAAATACTTAATTTTACCTGTTCCTAAAACTAAACTTCAGAATAAACCGATCTGTGAAACACCCAATCTCAACATATTTACTGAAAACATTGTTTTTTTTAAGCTTCCTGATTCTTCTTCGACCGCCTGTTTTTAGTCAGACTATTCAGGAAAAAACAATAAGCGGAAAGTTTGAAAAAACAGGCCTTCAGGAGTTTTTCAACACCCTTGAAAAAGAATTTGGCATTCATTTTTACTACAAAACCGAATGGATCAAACCGTTCGTTGTCAATCAGGAATTTAAAAATACACCTCTGATTCAGGCACTCAATCTTCTTTTCGAACGTCAGGCACTGAATTACCGTTTTTTCCAGAATAATTCTGTGATCATATTTCCAAGAGGAACCGACGGACGAAATTCAACCGGAAGCGACGAACCTCAGGTGCTCGTGATTGGCGATCCACTCAATCTTGGCCGGTATTCGACTGCCCGGCTTGAAGGAAAAATTCTTGATGGAAAAACATCGGAACCGCTCACCGGGGCAATCGTATTCGATCCTCAAACCGGCATCGGAACAACCACCAACGGCAACGGAAAATACGAACTTGAACTTCCAACGGGAGAACACAGCCTTCAGGTTTCGTTTATGGGTTTTGAAGTGCTGAACCAGCGGATTAACCTGATTGAAAGTGGGAAAGTTGATTTTGAACTGTTCGAGGAAAGTCACAACCTGGAAGAAGTTACCATTACCGGCGAAGACGTGAAAGCATCGAAAGCCCAGATGAGCATGGTGAAAGTTAATTCCAGGATCATGAAAGAACTGCCCGTTCTGATGGGTGAAGCCGATGTCATAAAAAGTGTGATCATGATGCCGGGCGTTCAGAGTGTGGGCGAAATGTCGTCGGGTTTTAATGTCCGCGGCGGGAACAACGATCAAAACCTGATCCTGATGGAAGGTGCACCTGTTTTTAATACTTCGCACCTGTTCGGTTTTTTCTCGATGATCAATCCGGATGCGGTTCAGGATGTTACCTTATTTAAAGGCGGAATTCCGGCATCATACGGCGAGCGGGTTTCATCGATCATGGATGTTCAGCTAAAAGAAGGCAATACCGAAAATCTAAAATTTTACGGTGGCATTGGGCTAATTAACAGTCGTTTTACGCTGGATGGCCCATTTGGCAAAAAGAAGAAAAGTACGTTCCTGATCGGCGGCCGGACAACCTACTCGGACTGGATCATGCGCCAGTCGAAAAACGAACAGTTCATCAACAGCGTGGCTCATTTCTACGACGTAAACGGAACACTCAATCTGGTGCTTGGCAAAAACAATTCGCTGAAAATAATGGGCTACCACAGCAATGATGTTTTTAACCTGAATTCGAATTCGCTGTACACCTATGGCAACCTCATTGGTTCGGCCAGCTGGAAAGCGAATATCTCGAAGACTCTGCTCTCGGGTCTGAACCTTTCGTACAGCAAATACGATTTCAAACTCGACCAAAAAGATCCGAATATTGAAGCCGACGACTACAAACTCTTTACCGGACTCGAATACAGCAACCTGAAATATATTCTCTCCTGGTTACCCAACGACAAACACCGGGTCAACGCCGGATTTCAGGCTATCCGCTACAACATTTTCCCAGGAGAAATAAGCCCGGCAGGCAATCCCACCAATGTGATTCCGGAGAAAGTTGCCAACGAACAGTCGCTCGAATATGGAGCCTTTATCGACGATGACTTTGATTTATCGCCAATTATTGCGTTAAACCTGGGCGTTCGTTATGCCGGATTCCGAAGTCTGGGGCCAACCACCGTTTTAAAATACGATCCGAATCAAACCATCAATGCCGGATCGGTGATCGATTCGACCATTTTTGGAGCTGGTGAAACAGCTAAATTATACGAAGGCTTGGAACCGCGTTTGTCGATGAAATTCAATCTCAACAGTGGCGGTTCAATTCGCATGAGTTACCAGCGCATTCACCAGTTTATGAACCAGATCTCGAATACCTCGGTCATTTCGCCGGCCGACTTCTGGAAATCGAGCGATGCCAACATTCGGCCACTTATCAGCGATCAGCTCGCGGTAGGATTGTTCAAAACACCGGGTAAAGGTCTGTTCGAAACTTCGGCAGAAGTGTATTACAAAAAGTTGCAAAACCTGATGGAATACAAGAATGGCGCGGTGCTGGTGATGAATCACCACATCGAATCCGACATCATCAATGCCAATGGTTATTCGTATGGGCTCGAACTTTATATCAGGAAAAATTCAGGAAGATTAAACGGCTGGATCAGTTATACCTATTCGCTGACCATGCGAAAAACCGACAATCAATTTGAGGAAGACATTATCAACGGAAAGAAATATTACCCATCGGTTTACGATAAACCGCACGACATTTCCACGGTTCTGAATTATAAGATCAGCCGGCGCTGGCGGTTTTCAGGCAATTTTGTATTGTCGTCGGGCAGGCCAATTACACTTCCGGAGCAAAAATACACCTTCGATGGACGGCAGGTGGTTTTTTATTCCGATCGCAACAAATACCGCATGCCGCTTTATCACCGGGCTGATGTAAGCATTACGCTCGATGAAAACCTTCGTATAAAGCGAATGTGGAAAGGAAGCTGGACCTTTTCGATCTACAATCTGTACGGACGTAAAAATCCATATTCGGTTTTTTACCGGAAAGATCCATCGATCCAAACAGTTGAAAAAAACCAATACGCCATTTATAAACTGTCGGTCATTGGAGTTCCGGTTCCGTCAATCACCTATAATTTTAAATTCTGATGCGTAAAAATCTTATCTATCTGGCCATTCTTGTTTTCCTCTTTCCGGGATGTGAGGATATTTACACTCCGGAAATCGAGGTGGTCCCTGCCCGATTAGTTGTTGAGTCGCACATCACGAACGACATCAGTCAGAATTTTGTTCACCTGAGCATGACGCGCTCCTTTTACGATTACAGCCTTCCGGAGAACTTCAGGGGAGCAAAAGTCGAATTGCTTGAAACTGGCGGAACAATCCTTCAGGGAATCGAAACTGGCGACGGATATTTCACCTTTACCTCGGCACCAACAGTGGGCAAAAAATACATTCTCCGGATAAAACATCAGCAGGATTCCTATGAATCAGATCCGGTGATCATGCCACCACTTCCACAAATCGACTCGCTTTACACCAAACATAAGATTGAAAAATCATACCGCACCGATTCGTACGGAGTTCCGAATCTGGTTGAAACACCCAGCCGTGAGATCCTGATTGATGCCCCGATTTCTAATCAGCTGTCATACTACCGGTTTTATTACCGGGCCATAATCCAGTGGACGTACAATCCACCGTCATTTTTCGGTCCTCCACCACCCTCGTGGTATGGCTGGAAATCGGTTTACGACATTGGCGCGTTTAACCTGGCAGGCCCGAAGGAATTTAGTGTTTCCGATAAAATCAGTACGCATCCGGTTTTGTCACTGTCGTACAACGGAAACCAGTACCTCGATTCGGTGACTCAACTTCCGTCCGGCTGGATCGTGATTCTGGATCAGTACGGAATACAAAAAGATTCGTACGATTTTCACCAGCAACTGAACAGCCAGTTCTCGGCTGAAGGAAGTTTATTCGATCCGATGTTTACACAGGTTTATGGTAATATCCGCTGCACCAGCGATCCGTCGAAGATTGTTTTAGGATTTTTCGACCTGAATTCATACCGGCAATACCGGTATTTCTTTAACAATTTATCGAAAAACGATAAATCGATTATTCAGCGGCAATTGTTCACCTATCCCGAAATTCCGGTCAGCGGTTATTTAATTGGTCAGTATCCGTCGTTCTGGGAATTCAATTACGCGAAATAAATGAAGCAAACAATCACATATCTGCTCCTGCTTTTTCTTTTCCTGAACGGAAATGCTCAGGAGAATAACGGGTTCGGCTTTTTTACCGACCGCGATGTTTATGTCGGTGGCGAACTGGTCATGGCAAAAATTTTCACTCCTGAAAACAATTCTTCGAAGGTGGTTTATCTCGATCTGGTCAATCAAGCAGGTGTCCGCATTACCGGAGTTACGCTTGAAATCCGGAATTTTCAGGCCGAAGGATTTTTACAGCTGCCCGATTCGCTGAGCACTTCGACCTATCTGCTTCGTGGGTACCTAAAAAACACTTCAGGAAAATATAAAATCATACGCGAGATCTGGGTAACCAACCGCTTTACCGGACTCGAAAAAACAAACCAGGTAAACCGGGTTTCAGTTCAAAACTTCATTCCTGAAGAACAAAAAAGCCAGATTCAGATTTCAGGAATTACCCCGGAATACCGGACCAATGAAAAAATCAATGCTCAAATTGAAATCGGCGACGAGCTGCTAAAAAATATCGATGGTGATCTGCTGGTTGCCGTGGCACAAACGAACAAAGACTTTCATCCGGCTTCATTTCTGTGGAATTCGGTTCAGCCTGAAGAAAAACTGACAGAAAATAAAGGCATGATTTTGAGTGGCATAGTCACCGACAAAAAAAGCCAGAATCCAGCTTCCGGAGTTACCGTTTTTCTGACCATTCCCGACTCTGTCCCCGGATTTCAGTATTACAAAACCAACAGCGATGGCCGGTATTATTTTTTACTCGACAAATATTACGGACCGGTGCAGGCCATCATTCAATGCTGGAGTACTGATCCGGCACAAAGATTAAAGATCACGCTCGATGATCAGTCGTTCGACGCTGCCAACATACCCGGATTTTATCCGGAACCTGTTCCGGCTGAATTTAAATCGGGCATAACCGGAACGATCGATGTGGTGACATTTCAGAAAGTATTTGGTCAGGAAAAATTACTTGCCCGGACTACGCCAAAACGGAAACCCGATTCGTATCCGTATTACGGAAAGTCAACAGTAACCGTCGATCCGCAATTATTTATCGATCTGCCGAATTTCAACGAGATCTCGAAGGAATTGCTTTCCGGAGTTAAATTCAGGAACTACAACAACGAGCCCAAAATGCAGGTTTACAACTCCGGATTGCGAAATTTCTTCGACGAAAAACCATTAATCCTGATCGACGGAATCCCGATAAGCGACCTGAATGTAATTAAAGATATGGGAACCACCGACATCGACCGGATTGATGTTTGTATGAACGAACGCTATTATGGCGATCTCCGGTTTCCGGGTGTGGTAGCCATTTACAGCACAAAAGGCGATTATTCAAAGATCGTGGAATCCGATCAATTGATCAGACTGAAGGCAGAAACGATGCAGCCGCATGCTAAAATTGCAATTCCAGTGATTACCGAAACCAACATACCCGACCTTCGGCAACTCCTTTTCTGGAATCCTTCAACTTCCCCGAACAAATCGATTTCGGTCAGCTGCACTACTTCGTCAATTGCCGGAACTTTTAAATTCGTGGTTCGGGGCCGGTTAAACGACGGTACTTTCTTCTTTTCTGAAAAACAATTTGAAGTAAAATAGCTATGATGCTCAGTCGCAACCACATCGCCCTGTTTCTTTTTCTGTTTTGTAGTTTTACTACGGATTTGTTTGCTCAGGAACCTCTGAACCGGAACTGGGATTCCGAAAAAATCAAGGGTGTCCGCAGCCTGCCCTATCCTTCGTATAAAGGATTTGCTTACATGAGCAACACCTGGGATCCAGGGAAAATTGAATTTACCGACGGAGAAATCAGGGATAGTTTATACCTCAGATACAGCTCCTACAAAGACGAGGTGGTTTATTTCAACAAAGAAAATTCGTCGCAAATCGTGATCGACAAAGACATTTTGAAAGGCTTTTCGTTTACCGAAAAGAACGGTATGCTACACCGGTTTAAGAAATTACCCTTCGACGATTATCTGAAAAGCGATCGTTTTTTCGAGATTCTTTCGGAAGGTGAAACCGATTTACTTGTTTTCAGGAAAGTAATTACCGTCTCAACAACTCCATACAAAGACATGGAAAAAGGACCTTTGAAAAACATGGAATATGTTCAGGCTTACCAGTATTATTTCTATTCGCCTGAAAAAGGATATACCCCAATCCGCTTAACCCGAACCGGGCTTCAGGCTAAATTTGATAAACCCGCACAAAAACAAATCAAAAAAATCCTCCGGAAAAACAGGATCAAAGTTACCGACGAATACAATTTGGTCCGTGCCTGGAAAACTATCGAAAATCTAGGTTTCGGGATTCATTATTGAAAAAAATCAGGTTTAAATTTCATTTTTCAAATGTCGGTTTTCTGAATTCATTTTGTTAAATTTAATGAGCTCATCCGGAGGAAACTCCTGCAATCAATAAATTTTAAAACGAATGAAAGAAGAGTTTTTGCAGTTTATCTGGAAATACGGACTTTTTACCAAAACCGGACTTAAAACCACGGATGGGAAACCGCTTGAAATCATCCGGACCGGTCAGTTCAACACAGACTCCGGCCCCGATTTCTTTAATTCCCTCATTAAAATCGGAGATACCACCTGGGCCGGGAACATCGAAATTCACCAAAAATCGTCGCACTGGCAACTGCACAAACACGACACCGATGCTGCTTACGACAATGTCATTCTGCATGTTGTGGAGAAACATGATCAGGATATCCAAGTAAATAACCACCAGCTGCCCACACTCGAAATCACCTATCCGGTTGAAATCCTGAATAATTACGAAGAACTTCTGCGTTCCGAAAAGTGGATTCCCTGTCAGGAACAGCTTCCGGAACACGATCCTTTTCTGCTTCGGTTTTGGTTCAGTTCGCTCATGATTGAACGGCTGGAATCGAAAACAGCGGATATCATGAAAATCCTTCAGCAAAATCAAAACAACTGGAACGAAACATTTTACCAGTTGCTTGCCCGGAATTTCGGGATGAAAACCAATGCACTGCCCTTCGAATTGCTTGCACGATCCTTGCCACTGCAACTGCTTTCGAAACACAAAAATGATCTGTTTCAGCTCGAAGCCTTGTTGTTTGGCCAATCGGGATTGCTGAACGAGACACTGTTGGGCGACGATTATTTTTTAACGCTCCGGAAAGAATTTTCGTTTCTGTATAAAAAATACAAGCTGTCGGCAATCGAATCTCATCTCTGGAAATTCATGCGGTTGCGGCCGATCAATTTTCCAACAGTCCGGATTGCTCAGCTGGCCATGTTAATTCATCATTCATCCGCTTTATTTTCCCGGATTCTGGAAACCGAAAAGATTGATGATCTCCGGAAATTATTCGAAGTCAGCGCCTCTGAATACTGGAATACCCATTACCGGTTCAATAAAACTTCAGGAGAAAACCGGCCAAAAGTGTTGGGCGAAACAGCATTTAACAACCTGGTCATCAACACCATTGTTCCTCTTCTTTTTGTTTACGGCGACCAGCATCTCGATCAGGCGATGAAAGACCGTGCCTTACTTTTGCTTGAAAATCTGGCTCCGGAAGAAAATCAGATTATCCGCAAATGGAATGAATCGGGCATCGAAAGTTTTTCGGCATTTGAGACTCAGGCACTGCTGCAATTAAAAAACTCGTTCTGCGACCGCAAAAAATGTTTAAATTGCCAGCTGGGAGCGAAGATCATCACCAAAGTCAATCACAGCAAAGATGGATCAGTCATACAATAAATTTCAGGAAGCATCGAGCAAAACCATCCGAACAGGTGTCATGCTGCTTCTTCTGCTGCTTTCTTCCGGAACAGCTTTCTATTGGTTTCATGAAGAATACCCGCTGATTGATGCATTCTTCATGACCATCATTACGATTTCGACAGTCGGATTTGGACAAATTCATCCGCTCTCGGATCTGGGGAAACTCTTTACTTCAGGATTGATCATCCTCAGTTTGGGAGGCCTGGCCTGGGTTGGATCGAACCTGGCCCGGTTTATTTTCGACGGCGAATTAAAAGAATACTTAAAAACTTACCGAGTGGATAAAAAAATCATGAAACTGAAAGACCATACCATCATTATTGGTTATGGCAGGAACGGCGAACAGGCAGCCATGGAGCTGAAGGACTCCGGTGTTGATTTTGTGGTTATCGATAAACGCGAAACGGTGATGGCACGCATTCGTGAGGACGAAAGCCTGCTATATATCCGCGGCGATGCCACACACGAAGAGGTACTTTTTCAGGCACGGATTGAGCATGCCAAAGCATTGATTGCTACCACACCAAACGATGCCGACAATGTGTTCGTGGTTTTGACTGCCCGAAGCATCAATCCGGCTCTAAAAATCATCAGCCGGGCATCCGACATGGAATCGATCACCAAACTGCGCCGTGCAGGTGCTACCAACGTGATTATGCCCGAACGCATTGGCGGCCAGCGGATGGCCAAACTGGTTACCCAGCCCGATGTTGTTGAATTTCTGGAATACATTTTACTCCAGCAAAGCAAAGATGTGAGCCTCGAGGAAATTTCGTGTACTAAAATGGCCAGCCAGTTTGTAAACAAACCGATAAAGGTTTTATATGAAAAAAACAGCTCGGGAATCAACATTGTCGGGATTAAAATCAGCGGAGCCAAATATGTGTTTAATCCTGCTCCTGAACTCACTTTAAGTCGCGGCGATCAGCTTTTTGTGCTGGGTTCTCCTCATCAGATCAGCGAATTCAGGAAAATACTGGAAAGCATAAAATAATGAATGTAACCTTAAAAAGTGATAAAGTTTAGATCCAGGAAATTAAAAAAAAACGCATTGACCGGAAAAGAATAAATTGAGGATAAAGGATTTTAAGGTTGAACCCGGTTTGGACGGAATGAAATTTACGAATAAAAATCCAGAGCCCTGATAAGAGCAAATTGACGGAGGAATCTCAGCACGAAATGGTGTATAGAAAAAAACATAAAACACCCTCATGAAACAATCTTTAATATTTATCCTAATTCTTGAAATCCTGTCAGTTACTCAGGTTTTTGGTCAGCAAATTACAGAAACGAGTTTCGCGATTGGCATAAATAAAACAAATTCGCCTGAAAATCATTCGTATTTTCGAGAAACACCATTGACTCACCTCATATTCAACATTACAAAAAGCTGGAACAAGGATGATCATCGGCTTTCATTCCGAAAAGCAATGGGTTTCAATCTGCAATATTCAAAAATTAGTCTTTCTTCAGGGGGACTTGGTGCAAATTGGAATCAAACCGGATATATAAATTCGCTTCTTGCAAATATGTCGATTCAGGCAAATTATAAAATAAATAAGAACTTCAGTGTTAATCTGGGGCCCGCAGCTGAATTTCTTATTGCAGGATTCTACCATCTTCAAACCAATTCTTCCTCAATCTATATGGATCCGCCCTACTCCACACACAAAAACGAAACCAGGCTAAACCGCGATTATTTCAAGCAACCCGCTTTTGGGATAAAGTTCGGTGTGTTCGAAACGGGTTTAAGTGAAAAAACAACAATCGGGCTAAATCTGAGTTATATGTGGACGAAAAGTGAAAGATCGAATTTTTATGCTGATACCTATACGCAATTAACATTTGTTATCGGATTCAGGAAAATGAATAAAATAAAGTCAATAAAAGAGGAATTACATCTTGCTGAATAAATTTCAATATTGCAATTGGCCTAAAAAACATTCCCTACACAGTTGAATTTCAAAGATATTTGATTACTTTTGCGGAGCTTTTAAAAAATTAATTTTAAGCTGTTGTTATTGAAAGCGATGCTGCGGCTTAAACATTGTATCACAATTTAATATTAAGTACATGTATTTATCATCAGAAAAGAAAATTGAATTTTTCGAAAAGTACGGAGAATCAGCGACCAACACCGGATCAACTGAAGCTCAGATTGCCTTGTTTTCATTTCGTATCAGCCACCTGACTGACCACCTGAAAACAAACAAAAAAGATTTCAGCACCCAGCGTGCTTTGATCACCCTGGTAGGAAAACGCAGAAGCCTTTTGGATTATTTAAAGAAAAAAGACATCAACCGTTACCGCGCAATTATTAAAGACCTTAATTTACGTCGATAATTTAATTCGGAAAAGGCAATATATTTATTGCCTTTTCTTATTTTTATGCGGCTTAAAAATCTGTTGGTACCGTTTTTAATGCCAAAACTTTCAGTAAAAAAGTTTTTCTGGAACAAATACCCCACCACATCTATTTGTAGCGTACCATAACAATTTATTATTTATTCAAAAAATTATGAATCAAGCAATTATTAAAACAATTGACCTTGGAGATGGCCGCACCATTACCATTGAAACAGGCCGTTTAGCCAAACAGGCCGACGGAGCAGTGGTTGTACGTATGGGCGATACCATGTTGATGGCAACCGTTGTTGCTGCAAAAGAAGCCAAAGAAGATGTGGATTTTATGCCCCTTGCGGTTGATTACCGTGAAAAATTTGCCGCTGCGGGCCGTTTCCCCGGTGGTTTCCTGAAACGCGAATCGCGTCCTTCAGACGACGAAATCCTGATTGCCCGTTTGGTCGATCGTGCATTGCGTCCATTATTCCCTGCTGATTTCCATGCCGAAACAGCAATGATGGTATCCTTAATCTCTTCAGATCCTGAAGTGATGGCCGATTCTCTGGCCGGATTGGCTGCATCTGCTGCTATCGCAGTTTCTGA
Source organism: Prolixibacteraceae bacterium (assembly GCA_049277435.1). GTDB lineage: Bacteria > Bacteroidota > Bacteroidia > Bacteroidales > Prolixibacteraceae > Aquipluma. The sequence continues at coordinate 2,028 of JBASYJ010000065.1, read as the reverse complement.
TGTGCCATTTGAAGCTCATATTTCAGAAGTTCGTGTTGCCCGTATTGATGGAAAATACATCGTCAATCCTTCTTATTCACAACTTGCAAAAGCTGATTTGGATATTATGGTTGCCGCTACCTTCGACAACATCATGATGGTTGAAGGTGAGATGAGCGAAGTATCTGAAGAAGAAATGCTCGAAGCGATTAAAGTTGCTCACGATGCCATTAAGATCCAGTGTACAGCTCAGGAAGAACTGGCAGCTTTGGTTGGAAAAACAAAACGTACCTATTGCCATGAGATAAATGATGCCGATATCAAAGCTAAAGTTTTTGAAGATCTGTATCCAAAATGTTACGCTCTGGCAACTCAGCGTATCAACGACAAAGCCTTGCGTATCGAAGGATTTCATGCCATTGTGGAAGAATATCTGGAAGAATACAAAACAGCCAATGCCGAAAATACTGAGATTGATTTGGGTACCAACATCAAACTGATTAAGAAATATTACCACGACGTTGAAAAAGAAGCCATGCGCCGCATGATTCTTGACGAAGGTATCCGTTTGGATGGTCGTACCACGACTCAGATTCGCCCAATCTGGGGTGAAGTGAATTATCTTCCGGGTTCACACGGTTCAGCAATTTTCACGCGTGGTGAAACTCAGTCTCTTTCTTCCATCACTTTGGGAACCAAAATGGACGAGAAAAAAATCGACAGCGTCACTTTCCAGGGAACAGAAAAATTCCTGTTGCATTATAACTTCCCTCCTTTCTCTGTTGGTGAAGCAAAAGTACCACGCGGAACAGGCCGTCGCGAAATTGGTCATGGAAACCTCGCTTTCCGTGCACTGAAAAAAATGATTCCTGAAGATTTCCCGTATGTCGTTCGTATTGTTTCTGACATTCTTGAATCAAATGGTTCATCGTCGATGGCCACTGTATGCGCCGGGACCATGTGTATGCTCGATGCCGGTGTGAAAATGAAACGTCCGGTTTCAGGTATCGCCATGGGATTGATTACCGATCCTGTCAACAACAAATTCGCTGTACTTTCTGACATTCTGGGCGATGAAGATCACCTGGGAGATATGGACTTCAAGGTAACCGGAACCGAAAAAGGGATCACCGCTACCCAAATGGACATTAAAGTTGGCGGACTTTCATACGAAATTTTAACTCAGGCATTGCTTCAGGCCAAACAAGGTCGTGAACACATTCTGGGCGAAATCCTGAAAGTTATTTCTGAACCCCGCGAAGATTACAAACCAAACGTTCCACGTGTGGTTGTCATCCAGGTTCCAAAAGAATTTATCGGACCAATCATTGGCCCGGGAGGAAAGAACATTCAGAAACTTCAGGAAGAAACCAAAACCGTTATTTCGATTGAAGAACGTGACGACATTGGTTTTGTTCAGATTTCGAGCGTAAACAAAGAGTCACTAGATGCTGCTGTTGCCCGCATCAAAATGATTGTGGCTATTCCTGAAAAAGGTGAAATCTACAAAGGAAAAGTAAAATCAATCACTTCTTTTGGTGCTTTTGTTGAAATTATGCCGGGAAAAGAAGGTTTGTTGCACATTTCTGAAATCAGCTGGAACCGTCTTCAGACCGTTGAAGAAGAATTAACTGAAGGACAGGAAGTGGAAGTTAAACTTCTGGACATGGACCGTGACGGAAAAATGAAACTTTCGCGTCGTGTTCTGCTTCCAAAACCTGAAGGTTTTGTGGAAAGACCAGAGCGCAGCAACGACCGTCCTCCTCGTCGCGATGACAATCGTGGGGGTGGCGACCGTCGTGACAACCGTGACAACCGCGGTGGCGACCGTCCTCCTCGTCGTGATGATAACCGTGGTGGAGATCGCCGCGACAACCGCGACCGCAATTAATTGCAGAATACAAATCTGAGATAATAAAAATGCCCGCATAACGTGGGCATTTTTTATTGTAGAAGGTTCAGGTGAAAAAAAATCCTGAATTTTCAATCTATACCTGTAATTGATCAGGGTTTGTAAATACCGATAAACTAATTTTGCTGAAATACTTA